>JBBQFW010000235.1:0-6365 GCA_038322445.1 Gemmatimonadales bacterium | reverse complement strand
AGCTTCGACGCATGGGTCGCACGGGAGATTCCGCCCATCAATGCAGCGCTGTCGGCCCGAAAGCTTCCACCCATCCCGATCCTGACGCCATGAAGTCGTCCGTGCGCTCGACGCCGGCGATCTGATCGCCACGCGGCGCCGGACACTCTTTACGGCAGCAGCATCAGCATGCTGTGATTCAATGGCAGCTCAACGTGCAAGGTGTCTCCCGGCCGGATGGACACCATCCCGGTAGACAGCAATCCGCCATTCAGCATCCGCGCGACGAATGAGATGCCGCCACGCTGCGTCATGTCTGACGGCACGCGCAGGGTCTCCGTTCGGCCGGCGAACACGGTGCCAAGCTTCCTCGATTCGCTCGATCCCGAGATGACGGCAAAGAGATCGGACTGGGTGAGGCTCTCGTTCGAGAAGATGACCGCGGCCGGCCCGTTCGTGGGCGCCGCATCGGTCTCCGGCTGGTTGCGTGAGCACGCACCCAGCATGGCGGCGCCTGCGAGAAGGAATACATGCGCAGCGCGCACAGCGGACTGATGGGCAATCATGACGACCTCCGGCCTTGGGACGATGCGACCCTGGCGGAGTGATGAGCACTCCGCCACATGGTGCGATACCCCGGGGAGCGAAGGCCGTGCCAACGCGCGTCAGCCAGCTCGAACGCGGATGTGCTAAGCGCGAGTGAGGCGTGAAAGGCACGCCACCACGGCGTCGATCTGCACCGTCGTGTGATGCGCGTTCATCATGAAGCGAAGCCGCGCCTGGCCGAGTGGGATGGCGGGAAACAGGATGGCGTCGACGTGGATGCTGGCGGCGCGCAGCCCAGCCGCGAGGCGCGCACACTCCGATTCCGAGCCCACCGGCAGCGGCACGATCGCGGTCTGCGTGGCGGGAAGATCAAAGCAGGCCGAACGCATGCGCTCCACGAAATACGTCTGATTCTCCGCCGGTATCTACACAGGTACCGGAAACGAGAGCGCGGCAGGTCCGCTAAGAAATCACTAAGGTTCGGAAATGTGCGGGAATTCGTCCTCGCGATTGGGAGGTTCGTACAAGATTCTCACGCATCACCACTCTCATGGAGATCTCATGTCGACACGTCTCTGGAAGCTCGTCGCGCTCGTGCTCTCGTTCGTCGTCGTACCAACGGTCGTCCGTGCGCAGGCCATGCAGTCCGTGTGCAAGGACGGCACGAAGACCGCCACATCCGGAAAGGGCACCTGCTCCGGCCACAACGGCGTCGATGAAACCGCGACCAAGACGTTCCTCGCATCCGGCAAGACCGTCAAGTGCAGCGACGGCGCCATGAGCGCGGGTGGCCGCGGCGCGTGCTCCGGTCACGGCGGCATCGGCAAGAAGGGCGCAGCGGCGGCGGAGAAGAAGGAAATGATGGCGGAGAAGAAGGCCGACAAGATGGAAATGAAGGACGCCAAGGCCGACAAGAGGGAAGCGAAGAAGCGCAGCATGACCCCGAAGAAGGACGCAAAGGCGCCTGCATGACCGCACCGCTCGCCACGCTGACGCCCGTCCACACTTCGGCCATCCTCGTCATCGACGACGAGCTCCAGATCCGGCGTGCCGTGGGGAATGCCCTCCAGCCGCTCTGTGACAACGTCCTCGAGGCCACGAGTGGCGCCGAAGGCATTCGCATCGCGGCGAGCCTGCTGCCCGGCCTCATCGTCCTCGATCTGGGGCTTCCCGACATGGCGGGTATTTCCGTCTGCCAGGAGGTGCGGCGCTGGTCCACGGTCCCGATCGTCGTCCTCTCCGCCCGCCACGCAGAACGGGAAAAGATCGACCTCCTCACCGCGGGCGCGGACGACTACGTCACGAAGCCATTCTCGCTCGCGGAACTCGTCGCGCGGGTCCAGGCGCAGTTGCGCCGATCCGCGCTGTCGAGTCCCCAGAACGCCGCCCAGGTGATTGCCGACGGACTCACGATCGACATCACCCACCGCGAGGTGCGTCGCGACGGAGAGATGGTGCACCTCACCCGGATCGAGTGGCTGCTGCTCCACGCCCTCGTGAAGGGCGCGGGGCGCACCCTCACGCACCAGCAGCTGTTCGACGCGGTGTGGGCCCGTACATTCGGCAATCCGCAGCAGTATCTTCGGGTGCACGTGACCAACCTTCGACGCAAGATCGAACGCATGCCGGCTGCGCCCAGACTGATTGTCACCGATCCCGGAGTGGGCTATCGGTTCGAGGTGCCCGAGGAGTGACCTCGCCGCGCGGCCGGGCGGGTTGGATCATCTGGCCGCTCGTGATGATCGCCGCCACCGCGCTGCTCGTCATCTTCCGCACGGGCATCGAGCAGTCGCACGCCGCGCTCATTCTCCTCCTCATCGTGCTCGGCGGCAGCACCGCCGGCGGCCGCGCACTCGGCTTCAGCCTCGCCGGACTCGGTTTCGCCCTGCTGGACTACTTCTTCCAGCCCCCGTACGACCAGATCGCCGTCAGCAAGCCACTCGACTGGATCGTCCTGATCGCCTTCATCGCCACGGCCTTCGTCACCACCGAGCTCCTCGCGCGCGCCCAGCAGGAGAAGGTGCTGGCAGAAGCGCGCGCGAGCGAGGTGAGCACGCTCGCCGAGATGGGTGCGGAAACGTTGCGCCACGCCGAGCCGGAGAATGCGCTGGAGGCCATCACGCGCCTCGTGCGCGAAGCGATCGGCGCCGCCGCATGCACCGTCATTCCCTGGGATGGCGACGACGCGGGCGCCGCCGAGGTGCTGAGCGGGGGCGGCATGAACGCGGTCGAGCGCATCGCGGCCCGCGAAGCCATTTCCACCGGCATGATGGCGGTCGCCGATGTCGGCGGCACCGTGCACACCGAGGACATCGCGACACTCGACTCCGCGGATCCCGCAGCGCTGCGGGGCCACGCCCTGGCCATTCCGCTGCGCGCCGAGAAGCGCGTGATCGGCGTGCTGCTCGTTCGTGGTAACCCGTCGCTCGTGGTGGATGCCCCGCGCCGACGGCTGCTCGCCGCGCTGGGCTACTACGCCACCCTCGGCGTGGAGCGCATCCGGCTCAAGCAGGAGGCGAAACGATCCGAGGCACTCGAGAGCGCGCAACGCGCGAAGGACGAGATCTTTGCCGCCGTGTCGCACGACCTCCGCACCCCGATCACGACCATCGGGGTGCTCGCGCAGGGCGCGGCCCTGCGCGGCGTGCCCGAGGCGGCGGCGATCATCGAACAGTCGGATCGGCTGGCGCACATGGTCGCCGACCTGCTCGAGATCTCGCGCTTGCGGACAGGCAGCTATTCGCTGAACGCCGAGCTCAATACTGCGGAAGACCTCGTCGGTGCGGCGGTGCGCCTGATGCGCGGATCACTCGACGGCCGGCAGGTCGACGTCCATATCGACCTGGATGCGCCTGCGCTGGTGGGCCGCTTCGATTTTGTGCACACCCTGCGCATTCTCTGCAACCTGCTCGACAACGCGCTGCGCCACTCACCGCCGGCCGCCGCGGTGGAGCTCCGCGCAACGCGCGAGGGACGCTGGCTCACGTTCTCCGTAGCCGATAGCGGCACGGGGGTGCCGGTCGAGGAACGTGGCCGCATCTTCGAGGCGTTCTACCGTCCGTCCGATGCCACACCGGATGGCGGACACGCCGGCCTGGGCCTGTCCATCGCGCGCGGACTCGCCGAGTTGCAGGGAGGCACTGTCGAGTATCAGCCGCGCCAGGGCGGCGGGAGCGTGTTCAGGCTCCAGTTGCCGGCTACCGAGGTGCACGAGATCACCGTCGAGAACGGGTGAACGTCAGCGCGCCCGCCGCGCCCGCGATTCGCGACGTCACAGGCAGTGCTTTCCCTCTTCGCGGAAACTTTGTGCGGGCTGTCGCGGACGTCGTCCATCGCGCGCATGCAGCGCGCATATCTTCGGGGTGCTCACAATCCACCCTCGATCGAACCGCTCAATGAGAACGATCCGCGACCTGCGATTCGTCTCGCTCATCATCCTTGGCGGAATCGTGTCGTGCGATCAGGGGCATGCCGCGCCGCAGATACCCGGAGACATGCTGGACACCCTCGCCACGGCGCGTGAGGCACGCGTGTCGCTCGCGGGCGGCGTGGCGCCCGGCGCCCAGACGTATTCGTATCGCGGACTGTACGCGGGCATCACGCGCGCACGACTCGAGACGGCCATCGGGGTCGCCGCGCCGGATTCCGCGTGCCGCTCCGTGGCGACTCGCGGCCACGATGACCTCGTGTGCTCCTATGAAGCGACGGTCGGGCCCGACAAGGATCACGTTTCCGTGGAGGCCACCTATCCGCGTTCCGCCAGCAGCGGCGACCCGGTGGCACGGACCCTCACGGTAGTCCGGCAGCTTCCGCTCGACGTCGATGGCGTGCGCCTGGCGCAATTGCTCGCCGACGCCTTTGAGCAGCAGACCACCCTGCTCGACAAGCGCGATGCGGAATACGGCCGGCACATGGCGACGGTGCGCATGGGAACGGTGCGTGGCGCGCGCGAGAATTACGCTGACGTCGCCATCCAGTTCCACGATGGCCGCGAGGTCCTCACCGTGAAGCTCAGTCGCTCCGATCCCGTTCCCGCGGCACCCGCCGCCCGCGACACCACGAAGTCGCCCTGACCACCCACCGCCGCAACCGAAGAGGGAAGTCGCATGGGAGTTGCTCCTCCTGACGTCGTGGAGAAAATCCCGGAACTGCTGTACCTGCTGCACGGCGATCCGGCCGATCTCCAGGAGGCCCTTGAAGGGCTGCGTGCTGCAGACATCGCGGAAGCGTTACGCGACCTCCCGCCCGACGGCGCGGCGAAGCTCATGGCGGCGCTTCCGTTCGACCTCGCCGTGCGCGTGTTCGACGAGCCCGAGCTCACGCACCATCGCGCCGACATCGTGCGCCGCATGGGTGAGGTAACGGCGGCGCCGCTCATCGACGCGATGTCGGCGGACCAGCAGGCCGACCTCTTCCGCGAGCTGCCCGACAGCGAGCGGACGCGGTTCCTGAAGCCACTCGACCACGAAACGCGCCAGGCCCTCGAGCTGCTCCTGCAGTACAAGCCGGATACCGCCGGCGGCATCATGACGACCGAGTTCGTCTCGATCCCCGTCGAGTGGACAGTGCAGCAGGCCCTCGACCACATCTCGCGCGTCGGGCAGCTCAAGGAAACGGTATACGTCCTCTACTGCACCGCCCCCGAGACGAACGCACTGGTACACGCGGTCGGCCTGCGCGATCTCATCATCGCGTCCGATCGGACGACGCCCGTCGGCTCCGTGGGCCCGCAGCGGCGGCCCCTCAGCGTGCGCGCCAGCACCGACCGCGAGGAGGCCGCGCGCATCATCTCGCGCTACAACCTGCTCGCACTGCCCGTGGTCGACGAGGGCAACCATCTCCTCGGCATCGTCACCGTGGACGACGTCATCGACGCGTTGGTGCGCGAGCAGACGGAGGACGTGCAGAAGTTCGGCGGGGTGGAGACGTTCAACGAGCCCTACATGGAGATCAGCTTCACGCGGATGATCCGCAAGCGCGCGGGCTGGCTCATGGCGCTCTTCCTGTCCGAGATGCTCACTGCCACGGCCATGCAGAAGTTCCAGGGCGAGATCGAGAAGGCGGCCGTGCTCGCGATGTTCATCCCGCTCGTGATGAGCTCGGGGGGCAACTCGGGCTCCCAGGCAACCTCGCTCGTCATTCGCGCGCTGGCGCTGCGTGAGCTGAAGATCTCGGACTGGTGGCGCATCGCCGTGCGCGAGCTCCCCACCGGCCTCACCCTCGGCGCCATCCTCGGCGTCATCGGCTTCGTGCGCATCGAGCTGTGGCAGCGGATCGGCCTGTTCAACTACGGGGTGCACCACGTGCTGCTCGCGATGACGGTCGGTCTGGCGCTCGTCGGGATCGTCGGATTCGGATCGCTGGCGGGCTCGATGCTGCCCTTCCTGCTGAAGCGCGTGGGCTTCGATCCAGCGAGCGCATCAGCGCCGTTCGTGGCCACGCTGGTGGATGTCACCGGGCTGGTGATCTACTTCAGCGTTGCGTATCTCATCCTGCATGGGACGCTGCTCTGAACGGCACTACGGCGCGTGCGCGTCTTCCGCGATCGACTCGGCTATCGTGCGTGCGTTCGCCGCACCGACCGAGGACGTGATGTAATCGAATCGTCCCTGGCGCCCGAGCAGGTCCATTCCCCACGCCTCCAGACGCCGCCGAGTATCCCGCAGCATGATGGCTTCCCGGACCCGGTAGACTGGATAGGCGTGCTCAGTCACGTGCGATCCCGCGAGCGTCAGGGTGCCGCGGTAGAAGCCCAGCCCCTGGATGTGGCGCCGGAAATCCGCGTCCATTTCGTTCACCTCCGCGGCGCCCGCGATCCGTGTCGTGACTTCAACCGTGAA
>JBBQFW010000234.1:0-6390 GCA_038322445.1 Gemmatimonadales bacterium | reverse complement strand
AAGCCGTGCTTGGCGTAGACACGGGCGGCGGCCTCGAGAATTCGTTCGCGTGAAATCATAAGGACGGGCAGTCTAGCGCAAACATCTGTTGTATGCAAGTACATGCTTGCTTTGCTACGTCAGATAACTATACCCGAATATTTACCGAAATGCGGCGCAAGGCGGAATCGCTGACCTGCGCGGCGGGAATCGCACGAAGCGAGAATACCCGGCGACCGCAGTCGGAAGGCGTGCCGTTTCTGTAAAAACGAACGGACTGGCCTGCCGCGGCCAGTCCGTTCGTCCGGACCGTCATTCGATCACGCCTCCTCGGGAAGGCACGCGGTGGCGTGTCAGCCAGCGTCGCGGAACTTCACACCCACGACGGCGACCGAGGGCGCATGGCTGAACCCCAGCGTGGCCGCAATCACCTCGATGGCCGCAGTGCAGTGCGATTGCACCCGCATCATTTGCGCGGACGTCGCGACCACGCCATGGCCAACATGGCCGCGCCGACCGCAGCGACATAGCCGGCGAGCAGCGCGCGGAGGATCGGCGGGTCGCCTGCATGAAACATCGCGGCGACCCCGAACGCGACGGACACGATGGCCGAGAACAACACCGGAGGGATGGAGAACTGGGCGCGCGCGTGGCGCGGCCCGAATCGGTCAACATCCTCCTCCAGGATCACGCCCGCCTCGACGACGCCGAGCGTGATCGTGAACACCGCCATCAGCGCGATGAAGATCACGGCGGTAACGGGGAAGCTGGGGATACCGGGCCAGTGGCGCACCGCGAATCCCGACATTGTGCGACCAACGGCGTCCACCAGCATCATCGCGGCAAGGCTGCCGAGATGGTTCCGCCCGGTGCCAGCGCCTTCCCGATACATCGCCGCCGCCACGAGGATCCCGATGGCACCGTCGATGATCAGGTATCCGGAGAGACTGTTGAACAGGCCGTTCCAATCGCCGCCCGATCCGCCAAGGAAACTCCCGGCGTACCAGATGCCGACGGCGCCCCGGAGCACGAGGAGCGAGCGTATGAGCGTGTTGGAGGCGGCCGAGGCGCGCGTGCCCCGGTCGACGTGCGTGAGACTAGACATCGAGCGCCTCCATGATGCCAGCGCCGCGGAGGCGGTGCATCGAGTGCTCGCGAACCCGTTGCACGCAGGGGCGGGTGCCGTGACATCGGCATTCGGCCGACTCGGAACGATGACGGGACACGCATGCAATCATCACACTCTCCCAGCGCAAACGATGGACGTTGCCTCACGAGGGAAGTTGAGCCGATTCGGCACCACGCCCTGTCAGGGAGTTCAGGACAGCGAGGTCGGGAGTTTCCCGTGTTGCAACGGCGCACGTGAGGTTCCGCGGGCGTCGGCCTCGTCGGCTGCACGATGGCACCCACACGAGACTGCGCCACGCGTCCGATCCACATGCTCAACGCCACCCGGAGCGCGCGCGTGGCGTTCGGCTGTCGGGAGAATTCCGCGCCTTCCGTCGGGAGTCGTCATCACGAACGCGCGCGCATTCCTGATGGGTGCACGCAGCCCGCGGCGTGATGTTGCGGCATGCGCACGCACGCCACGTCCTGCGCCCCCACGGCGCGCAGGATCCAGACGGGAGCACCCAGTAGCGCCGACCTCGGCATCGCGATCGGGGGAGGCGTGACGAGAGCGCTGCGCGTCCCGCAGCCGTTTGCGGCGGATGGGTTGCTCAGCCGGTCGTCGCGGTGGTTCAACAGCGGGATCGCGCATTGATGGCCCGCGGGACAGCTTTGGCCTTTGGGACGTGCCCTCGCAACCCGATCGCGTGCGCCAGCCGAAGCTCCTGACGACCCTTCGCGGTTACGACCGCGCGCAGTTCGCACACGATGCAGTCGCGGGCGTCATCGTCGGGATCGTGGCCCTTCCGCTCGCCATCGCTTTCGCGATCGCCAGCGGCGTCTCGCCGCAGAGCGGCCTCTGGACCGCAATCATCGCCGGCTTCATCATCTCCGCGATTGGCGGGTCGCGTGTGCAGATCGGCGGTCCGACGGGCGCGTTCGTCGTCATCGTCTACGGCATCGTCCAGAAGTACGGCATTGACGGGCTGACCGCCGCGACACTCATGGCGGGCGCGATCCTCATCGTGATGGGCATGGTGGGCTTCGGCTCGATGATCAGCTTCATCCCGCATCCACTCGTCACCGGATTCACGAGCGGCATCGCGCTCATCATCTTCTCGGGGCAGATCAAGGACTTCTTCGGGCTCCGCATGGGGACGGTGCCAACCTCGTTCGTCGCCAAGTGGGACGCCTTCTTCGAGCACGCCGGTACGTTCACGCCGTCTGCCGCCGTGGTCGGGCTGGCGGCGCTCGCGATCGTGATCCTGTGGCCAAGGGTGAGCCGACGCGTGCCCGCACCGTTCGTCGCCCTCATCGCGACATCCGTGGTGGCGTGGTGGCTGAAGCTGCCCGTGGATACGATCGGCTCGCGGTTTGGCGCCATTCCCACCTCCTTCCCCCACCCAGTGCTGCCGCACCTCGGGATCGAGCAGATGGCCGGCCTCGTCGGTCCGGCCTTCACCATCGCCCTGCTTGCGGCGGTGGAGTCGCTGCTCTCGGCGGTGGTGGCGGACGGGATGATCGGAGGACGGCATCGGCCCAACGTCGAGCTGGTGGCACAGGGAATCGCGAACATGGTGTCCCCGTTGTTCGGCGGCATCCCGGCCACTGGAGCGATCGCGCGCACGGCAACGAACGTGAAGAGCGGTGGTCGCACACCCGTGGCGGGAATTGTCCATGCGATCACGCTGCTGCTGATCACGCTGTTCGCGGGTCGGCTGGCCGCATACATCCCGATGGCGACCCTCGCGGCGATCCTCGTCGTCGTCGCGTATCACATGAGCGACTGGCGCGGCTTTCGGAGCGAGCTGCGCTCACCGAAGAGCGACGTCGCCGTGTTGCTGACGACCTTCGCGCTCACCGTGCTCGTGGACCTCACGGTGGCCATCAGCGTGGGGATGGTGCTCGCCTCGTTCCTGTTCATCCGGCGTATGGCGTCGGTCACGAGCGTGACGATGGTGACGGACGATCTCGACGACGACACCATCGATACGCGCCGAGTGCCACCGGGCGTGGAGGTCTACGAGATCACGGGTCCACTCTTCTTCGGCGCCGCAGCGGCGTTTCGCGACACGCTCGGCAGCGTCGCCGACAACCCACGCCTGCTGATCGTCCGCATGCGACACGTATCCGCCGTCGACAGCACCGGCCTGCGCGCGTTGTCGGAGCTTGTGCATCGGTGTCGCAAACAGGGCACCGCGGTATACCTGACGGAGGTGCATACGCAGCCGCTCGCCGCGCTCGGGGACTCTACGGCGCTGGACGAGATCGGCCGGGAGCATGTCTTCGCCACGCTCGACGACGCATTCGCCGCGGCGACGCGGCAACCTGACGGAGCCGCTCAGGCGTCCAGCAGGTAGTCGATCACGTCCGACGCCGAGTAGCGCGCGCGGCCGCGCGCGAAACTCGTCAGTGAAACGAGGTCATCCCCCGAAGTGACCAACGGTGGCTCAACGCCCCAGTCGCGCTCCTGAGCCTGCCCGATGTCCGCCGTAAGGCCATTGCACAGGCACCGCCGGCCGACCGTATCCGCGATGTCGCCACCCTTCTTCACGTAATCCTCGACCGGCTCGGCGGCGCAGCGATAGCCCAGCCGCCCACTCTCCATGCGGTACGCGGTGCGGAGGTAGCCGAGGTCGCAGTTGCGTTCGCGGTGTTCATCCTGATGCTCCAGGCCGCGCACCTCCACGACCTTGAAGGGATATCCGGTGGGCGATGCCCGTGAATCGGTGCGCACGCGGACGTCTCCCGACCCAATTCCGGTGAGCACGGCATCCTTGATCGCTCGCGTCAGGCCGGATTCGTCGCAGTAGGCGAACAGCGTTCCGACCTGCACACCCGCCGCGCCCTGCGCGAGCGCGTCCCGCAAGCCGGCTGGTGTGCCCGCCCCGCCGGCGAGCCAGAACGGCAGACCGAGGTCGCGGATCTTGCCGAGGTCGACGGCATCGCGCTCACCGTACAGTGGCTCCCCCTCGTCGGAGAAGCGCGGCTCGCCGCGCGGCGGCGCGTTGTGGCCCCCGGCGGTTGGGCCTTCGACGATGAATCCGTCCACGCGGCCCGAAGCCTTGCGCGCCAGCGTAGTGGCAAGCGACGTCGCCGACACGATGGGGAGGAAGCCCGGGCGGCGAAGCGGCTCGTGATTGCCGGGCAGGTGCACCTGCGGATCGAACACCACCTCGTCCGCAACCGCGGCAGCGGGCCCTTCCACCTCGAGCTTCAGCCGCACCTCTCGATGCTCGGCCAGCGCGTCGAGCACGGCGGGAATGTCGCGTGGAATACCTGCGCCCATCAACACGTAGTCGACGCCCGCGAGCATCGCTCCATAGAGTGACGGCAGGTTGGGCATCTGCACCTTCGTGAGCAGGTTGATGCCGACGACGCCGTTGTGCCCCTCCTTCGCCAGCCATACCTCCACGAAGTTCGCGAGCATCGTGAGCCGTGCGCGTTCCACGCTGACGGTCCGGCGAAACATCGGCAGCGTGACGTACGGCTCCCCACCCCGTCCATCCGCGCGGTAGTACCGGCGCACCACGTGCGCGGAGAGTTCAGGCTGGGGAAATGCGTCGAGGGCGCGCCGCACATGGCCGCCCGGGTCGCCGTCCTGGAGGCGTCGCACCATCACCGTGTCGATGGCCGTCCCGGATACCACGCCGAGTGCGCCGTGTTTCGACGCGGCACGCGCGAGCGGCCAGCCCGATACGCCGATGCCCATGCCACCCTGGATGACGCGCGGATGCGTCATGGGAATTCGCGCCTGGTCTGCGTCATGAGATCCACCGATGAAGGCTTCTATTCGCATCCGCCTCCCGATGCTTCGGGCAGGCGTCACCTATCGCGGTTGATGATGTCGAGCATTCGCCGCGGCTTGTGTCAGGCGAATCAAGGAACTTCGTGCGGGAAGCCCCGACAGGAACGTCCAAAGCGCCGACGCGCGGCCGCTGTTCCCTCACCCGCGCCGCAACTCCGGCAATGCGTCTGTTCTATCTTGTGTCTCGCGCGTGGCGCGCGATCCGCGTTGCCCCGGATGGGAAAGCACTCCGCACAGGACTCGTGTCGCATGCCGTCGTTCCCCCTTCCGCCGCGCAGGAAGAGCCGTTATCCGGGCGAGTTCATGATCGCCATCGCCCGGCGACCGCTCACCTTCCTGCCCGAGCTCGCGCGAGAGCATGGCGACATCGCCATGATCTCCATCGGGCGCCAGCCGATCGTGCTCGCGTCGCATCCCGACCAGATCCGCGACGTGCTCGTCACGCATGGGCGCACCTTTCACAAGGGACGCGGGCTCGAGCGCGCGAAGATGCTCCTCGGCGATGGCCTCCTCACGAGCGAGGACGAATTCCATCTCCGCCAGCGTCGTCTCGCGCAACCAGCCTTTCATCGCGCCCGCATTGCCGCCTATGGCGACACCATGGCGACGTATGCCGAGCGACGCGCCGACCAATGGCACGATGGCGACGAGCTCCAGGTAAACCACGAGATGGCGGCATACACGCTCGCCGTCGTCGGAAAGACGTTGTTCGACGCGGACATCGAATCCGAGGCCCACGAGATCGGTGAGGCACTCTCCGCGGCGATTGCGGCGTTCAACTACACCGTGCTCCCGATGGCGCCGCTGCTCATGCGGCTCCCCATCCCCATGGCGCGCCGCTACAACCGGGGGCGCCAACGTCTCGACGGGACCATCTACCGCATGATTCGCGAGCGGCGTGCATCCGGCGAGGACAAGGGCGACCTCCTCTCCATGCTGCTGCTCGCCCATGACACCGAAGGCGACGGCGCCGGCATGAGCGACCTCCAGCTCCGCGACGAGGCCATGACACTCCTGCTCGCGGGGCACGAGACCACGGCCAACCTGCTGACGTGGGCGTTCTATCTGCTCTCGCAGCATCCCGAGGCCGAAGCGCGACTGCACGCGGAGATCGACGCGCTCGATACCGCATCGCTCGGCGCCGCCGACGTCGTGCGCCTTCCTTACACCCGGGCCGTGATCGCCGAAACGATGCGGATCTTTCCGCCGGCGTGGATCGTGGGACGTCGTGCAATGGAGACATATCGTATCGGCGACTACACGGTGCCGGCCCGGACGATCATCCTCATGAGCCAGTGGATCGTGCACAAGGATCCGCGCTGGTGGCCCGATGCGGAGCGCTTTCATCCGGAACGCTGGCTGGCCGGCGGTTCAGCGATGGATCCGGCCCGCCCGAAGTTCTCCTACTTCCCGTTCGGCGCGGGCACGCGGGTGTGCATCGGCGAGCAGTTCGCGTGGATGGAAGGCATGCTCGGACTGGCGACCTTCGCGCGACG
>JBBQFW010000233.1:0-6409 GCA_038322445.1 Gemmatimonadales bacterium | reverse complement strand
GGATCTGGGTCAGGAAATTCCGACGGCGGCCGAGCAGACCCCCGAGGGATTGCGCGCGCACCACAAGGCCGAGATCGACAAATGGTGGCCGATCATCAAGGCGGCGGGCATCAAGTCGTAGCAACTCCGCCCCTGCCGGGCTGTCCGACCACCTCACGGGCGGAGGGACTCATGCGCGTATCCGGGGACAAGCTGGTGGCCACGGTCGAGATACGGGGCGAGTATCGCGCCGACGAGATGGAGCGCCTCATCGGGGAGCTCGCCGAGCTGCGCGCGCGGATGGTGCCGGAGGTTCCGCTTTCGCCGGGCTTCGAGGGGCGCGAGGACGGGCCCGCGGCTGCGCGCGCGGGCGGCGATCCCTGCGTGCAGGTCGCCGTGATGCGCGACGGCATGACGCGTTTCTTCGTGCGCCACGCCGGCATCGGGTGGTTCGGCTTCAACCTGCCGGTGGAGCGCGCGCGCACCCTCGCTCAGTACATCCTGGGCCTGGCGATGTCGCGCGGCCAGGCGCGCGAGTTCTTCGGGCGCAAGAGGCGGGAGTCGGACCCCTTCCACTGAAGCTCATTTCACGCTCACCCACCGCACCTCGAGCCAGCTGTCCGGGCGATACGCCACCTCGACGTTGGCCCGCGAAGCCCACGGCGCCATGCGTCGATGCAGCGGGATGTGGTGGACGTTCTCGCGCTCGATGCGGAAGGCCTCGTTGATGAGTACTTGCCTCTTCGCGGGATCCATCTCGATCTTCGCCTGGTCGATGAGGGCGTCCATCTTCTCGTCGCGGTAGTCGCCCCAGTTGAAGTCGCCGTCGCCGTGCGCGTTGCGGCTGTGCAGGAGGGGCTGGAGCGTGAAGATGGCGTCGTTGTTGGGCCCGCCCCACCCCAGGAGATAGAACGAGAACTCGCGCGCCTGCCCCTGCGAGAAATAGCGCGCGTTGGCGAGCGAGTTCACCTTCACCTTGACGTTCACGCGCGCGAGCATGCCGGCGACCGCGGTGCATATCGTCTCGCGCACATTCTGGCAGTCGAGATCGGTGGAGAAGCCATTCGGGAAGCCGGCCTCGGCGAGGAGGCGCTTCGACGCCGCGATGTCGTACGGCAAGCGCGTGTTGAGCTCGGCGGGGACGCCGGCCGCTTCGGGGTTCGGCAGCACGAGGCCCGTGGAGACTGCCAGGCCGCGCATCACCACGCGGTTGATCGCGTCGGTGTCGATCGCCTGGTACAAGGCGCGGCGCACCCGCACATCCTTGAAGGGGCTCCCCTCGCGCGACTGGTTCATGCCGAGGAAGAACACGAGGTTTTCCGGGGCTCTGTAGATGCGGATGCGCGAGTCCTTCTCGAGTCGCTGGATGTCCTGGGCGGGCGGATCGAGCACGAAGTCGAGGTCGCCCGCCGCCAATGCCGCCATGCGCGTGGCGTCCGACTTGATCGTGGTGTAGACGATCTCGTCGACGTTGCCCTCGAAGGTGCCCCACCACGCGGGATTCCTCCTGAAGACGCTGCGCACATCGGGCTCGCGCGAGACGAACATGTAGGGGCCGGTGCCCATCGCGTTGCGTGAAGCGTAGGTGTCCTCTCCCTTGCCGAAATCCTGCGAGCGCGCCACGCCGTGCTTCTCGCACCACGGCTTGCTCATGATCGCGAGGAGCGCCACCGTCTCGAGCATCACCGGGTTGGGCGCGGGAGTGGTGAATTCCACGGTATGCGCATCGACCTTGCGTGGCTGGCCCACGTTGCGGCCGTAGACGCGGAAGGTCGAGGCGTCGCCCTGCGCGCGCTTGATGGAGAACACGACGTCGTCCGCGGTGAAGTCGCTGCCGTCGTGCCACTTCACTCCGCGGCGCAGGTTGAAGCGCCACACCGTCGGCGAGACGCGTGACCAGCTCTCCGCGAGCCCGGGGCTCACCTCGAGCTTCCTGCCGCGCTTCACCAGCGCCTCGTAGACCTGGCCGTTGATCGCGTTGTTGACGATCTGGTTCTGGGCGTGGGGATCGGCGCTCGAATGGTCCGAGATGCTCGCCCAGCGGAAAGTGGCGGCGTCGCACAGGCAAGCCGCGAGGCAGAAGGCGAGAAAGAGGGCGCGGAATCGGATCATCCCGCTAGTTTGACCTACCAGCTCGCGGGGTCGATTCCGTAGAAGGTGCGAAGCTCTCCGTAGAGGGCCGGATGCATCGTCGCCATCTCGCGCGGCTGCTCGAAGAAAACCTCGGACACGACCGCGAAGAATTCCGCCGGATTGGTCGCGCCGTAATGGCTGAAGAGCGCGGGCTGTTGCAGCGCGGCCTGTTCCTGCAGCCGCGCGAACTCCCAGCCGAGCACCTGCGACCACTGCGTATAGCGATCGCGGCGGCCGAGCCATGGCGCGCCGTTGGCATGGCCCTTCTGCTGGTCGAGCTGGTGCGCGAACTCGTGGATGACCACGTTGCGGCCGTCATTGGGGATGGCCGCGCCTTCGAGCGCGTCCTCCCACGAGATCACGACCTGGCCGTGGGTCCACGATTCGCCCGAGAGGACCTGGCGCTGCTCCTGGAGGATGCCGGAGGGCTCGGCGCGCAAGCGCTCGATGATGAAGGCGCCCGGGTAGACGAGGATCTGGCGCAGGTTCGGGAAATAGTGCGTCTTGCGGTTGAGGATGAGGAGGCATGCCTGCGCCGCGATGGTGACCCGCACCTCGTCGGTGATCTCGAGGCCGTCGCAGCCGATGAACGACTTCTCCGCGAGGAACACGTGCATGTGCTGCTCGAGCTGGCCCTGGAGATCGCGCGGCAGGAGGCGGTAACAGGGGACGCGCTGTTCGAGGATCTCGCGCCACGCGATGGGAAACGGGCGCGCGCGCATCCCTTTGCGCCGATGCTCGCGAACGAAGGGCTCCGCGATGAGCCAGGCGATGACGAGGGACGCGATGCCTGCGATGAGGAGGGGCATATCCCCCAGATGGATGTCCGCGGTAGGCGTTTCAAGGGGGGGTACTATGCCGGCACTGGATCCTGAGGAATTGACATGCTGAACATGACCGTGCCGTGGTGGGAGCTCATCGTGCGATCCTTCATCGTCTATTCATTCCTGCTGATCATCCTGCGCATCACCGGCAAGCGGCAGGTCGGCCAGCTCGCGCCTTTCGACCTCGTGCTGCTGCTGGTGCTCTCCAACGCGGTGCAGAACTCGATGAACGGCGGCGACAACTCGCTCGTGGGCGGGTTGATCTCGGCCGCGACCCTCATCGCGTTGAATTTCTTGATCGGCTACGCGACCTATCGCAGCAAGAAGATCGAGGCCCTCGTCGAGGGTCGGCCCGAGGTCCTCATCCACAACGGCAAGCTCTTCGATGACGTGATGGGCCGCTCGCAGCTCACGCAGGCCGAGCTCGAGTCGGCGCTGAGGCAGGCGGGCTGCGGGAGCATCGGCGAATGCCACTCCGCGATCCTCGAGAACAACGGGCAGGTGAGCGTGGTGCAGAAAAAGGACCGCTAGCGGTGCTTGTTCTTTTCCTTGTCGTCCGGCTTGTCGTTGCCCCTGCCCTTGTTGTCCTGCTGGCCGCGGCCGCGCTCCTGCTACTGGGCGCGCGACTCCTGGCGTGCACGTGCCGGCACTTGCGATTGCTGCTGTTGTTGAGGCTGCGGCGCCGACGACACCTGAGCGCGTTGCTGCTGGTAGTGCTGGCGCGCTACGTCGTCACGCGGCTGGTAGCGGTAGTTCTGCGTCTGGAGCACGGCCTGCTGCGAGGCCTGCGGGTAGCGGTTGCCGTTGTATTGGCGCTGGTAGGTCGGCAGCGGCGCGGGGGCGGGCGCGGAGGAGCGATTCCACTGATCCCATCCGTTGCGCCGCTTCTCCCACGACTGGCCCCAATGGTCGCCCCAGCGCGGCGCCTGGTCCGCGCTCCACGAGCGGAAGTAGTTCGGCGCATGGCGGTAATAACGCACCGGCACACGCAGCACGTAGACCGGCACGTCCATGGGGTCCACGCCGTGCCAAGGCCCGTTGTACCAGGAGCTCTCGTACCAGTTGTCGCGCTGGTAGACCCAGTAAAGGCCGTCGTAGAAGAAGTAATTGGAGTTGACGCCGGGCGCGTAATAGACCGGAAAGCCCGGCACGCGCTGCAGCGTCGGATAAGACCCCAGATTGACCCCGATCCTGACCCCCGGAGAGCCGAAGTTGATGCTGAGCTGCGCCATGGCGGGCGTGATGAGGCACAGCAGCGCCGACACGACCGCGACTCGGATGCGCCTCGTGTCTCTCCGGATTTTGGTTGTCAAATCGATTTTCGTCCGGTGAGCAGGTTCACCACCAGGATGACGATCGCGACGACCAGCAGGATGTGGATGAAGCCACCCATCGTGAACGAGGTGACCAGGCCCAGCGCCCAGAGGATGAGCAGGATGACGACGAGGGTATACAACATGGTGAACCTCCTTGAGGGAAACGACCTTGAGGGGAAACGAGATGGCAGGATCGCACCTGTTCGAAGGGCTCGTCTGTTGGCGAAAGGGCTACCTTGAAGTAGGTCCTGTCCTACAAAGTACGCTCAGCGGCGTTCCGGGGCGCCCTTCGCATGCATTTCTCCCGCAGGAGCGGGGACAGGGCGTTGTTGGGCGGTTATTCCGCGGTTGACGTAATGCTGGCGCACCACGTCCTCCCGCGGCTGGTAGCCGTAGTTCTGGCCATGCAACGCGTATTGCTGTGCCCCGCGCGGGTAGTTTTCCCGCGTGAACTGGCGTTGGTACTGGGGCAATGGCGCGCGCGCCGGCGCGGGCCCGCTGCGGCCCCCGAAGACGGCGTTGTGGCGGTTCTGCCAGTCGCGTCCCCAACGCTCGCCCCAGCGCGGCGGGCGGCCCGCGTTCCAGCCGCGGAAATACTCGGGCTGGCGGTGGTAGAAACGGATCGGCACCCACAGCACGTAGGTGGGCACGTAGACCGGATCCACGACTTCCCACGGGCCGTTGTACCAGGCGCTCGAGTACCACCCGTCGTTGTAGAAGTCCCAGTAAAGACCGTCGTAGAAGAAATAATTCGAGTCGACACCCGGCGCGTAATACACCGGCGACTCGGGTACGGGCTGCATCTCGGGATAGGTGGGCAGGTCTACGTCGATGTCGTAGTAGGTCTGCGCGGCCGCGGGGAAGATCGAGGCGGCGAACAACAGGAATGCAAGGACGAGGGATTTCATCGCGGCTCCGGCGGGGCTACTTTCGACAACGTGTCGAACCCGGAGTGCGTTGACGGAAAAACCGCTCCCCGGCACCTCGAGAGGCGCCGGGGAGGGCTGATTCTTACGCGAGCATCCGCAGGTTCGCGGCCGCCGGACCTTCCGGACGGATCTCGACCTCGTACTCCACGCGCTGGGTGACTTTGAGCTTCTTCACTCCTGGCGTGCGGATCGCGGTTGCATTCACGAAAATCGGCGGGCCGCCGAGGTCGGGCGTGATAAGGCCGAAGCCTTTGGAGTCGTTGAACGACCGGACGATGCCTGTGACCTTGACGGCGTCGGTCATCAAAGAGGCCGAATCTTGCCGGCGGCAGGGCCCTTTTGGCCTTGCGTCGGCTCGTACTCGACCTTCTGACCTTCCTTCAGGGACTTGAATCCCGTGCCCTGGATTTCCGAGTGGTGGGCAAAAAGATCCTTGCCGCCATCATCCGGGGTGATGAAGCCGAAACCTTTAGCGTCGTTGAACCACTTGACGGTGCCAGAAGCCATTTTCAATTCCTTCTATCGATTATCCGGGCGAAACCCGACCCGGAGACGGGTCACGACGATCAAGGAAGGGAATTGACTGCCACTTCAAGCGCCGCCAGAGGCGCGCCGAGGGTACTCAAACTTCGCTTTGATGACCTGAGGCTCCATTGTACCGTAAGGCGAATGTCACTCCCGGGGAGTCCGCACCACGTACCCGCCGGACTTCTCATCGCGCTCCAGCTCGAGGAGCCCGCGCGAGCGCGCCTCCTCGAGAAGCTGGTTGAAGGAGCGGAAGCCGTAGTAGGTCTCGTTGAAGCCGGGCTTGCGGCGCTTGAGCGCCTGTTTCACCATCGAGCCCCAGATGGTCTCGTCTTCGCCCCTCTCGTCGGCCAGCGCTTCGACCGTCTCCAGGACGAGGTATATCGCTTCCTGGCTCTTGTCGGGTGAAGGAGAGCTCGTGTTGCTGGCACTGGTGGGGGGTTTGCGACGGGCCGGCTCACGCTTCTTCTGTTCCCGGACGAGGTCGTCGTAGTAGATGAATTCGTCGCACGCGGCCACCAGCAGGTCCGAGGTGGACTTCTTCACGCCGACCCCGATCACGGTCTTGTCGTTCTCGCGCAGCTTGCTCACCAGCGGGGAAAAGTCCGAGTCCCCGCTCACGATCACGAATGTGTCCACGTGCGCCTTGGTGTAGCAGAGGTCGAGGGCATCCACCACCATGCGGATGTCGGCGGAGTTCTTG
>JBBQFW010000232.1:0-6416 GCA_038322445.1 Gemmatimonadales bacterium | reverse complement strand
ATGAGTCACGCGTGCGCAGTGTTGCGGCGCATGCAGGGCGCGCGCGCATCGCCGGCACGTGGAGCGATGCGGTGTTACGACGTATCGGCGCGTTGAAGCTTTCGGTGCGGAAGGCGCATCGACGCGCGGAGGCGCACGGCGCGTAAAGGCGCTTCGCCGCTTTGGCCCCTCATGCCGCGGGCTTCACACTGCCTCGCCAGGTTCGCATCCGACGTTCGTGGAGTAGCGCGCCCACGCTCGCTGCAAGGGGTTGATGCCGGGAGGTGCCGACTGTCCTGAGCGTGAAACCGGACCCCTCACGGAACCTTCGTGGCCCGGGAAACCGTCCGGTGTTTCCGGCACGCAACAACAAGTGATGCGCCCTCACAACAGCCAAGAACAGAGTGACGATCCAAAATTTCCCCGAGAACGTCGCATCATCAATAGGCGTAATGACTTCCGGTGCGGGTTGCACGCCTGGGTGCTGGTGATTCGCCGGGCGCACGGCTTGCCTTTTGCTGCACCTGCCATTCTCACCCCCACCACGAGTGCCATGCGAAAAACTCTCTGCCGAGTCGCGTACGCCGTCGTCGCGCTGGCAGGTTCAGCCCACGCGCAGCAGATCAACAACCTGCCTTACGGCACCACCAGCTTCGTATTCCCCATGGGATCGGGCGGCGGCGCTGGCAACGGATACGACAAGGGCCAGTCGTTCACCGTACCGGTCGGCTACAACTCGCTGGATCAGTTCAGCCTCTGGTTCGGCGGTGACGCCGGGACGAATGGCGCGGGGCTGACCTTCCGCATGTACATCGCGGCGATCAACCCGAGCAGCATGGCGGGTCCGATGCTCTTTCAGAGCGCGGTCCAGACGGGCGTCGCCGGCAGGACCATGAAGCAGTACATCATCAATACCGGTGGCGTCGCGGTCACGGCTGGCTCGAAGTACCTCGCCTTTGCCGATGTGTCGGAGTTCATGGCGGCGACGGGCGGCACGCGCGCCTTCATGGGAAGCGACTACACGGCGGTGCCGTACGCGGGCGGTGAGACGTGCGACCACTCCGGCATTACCGGCGACTTCAGCGTCGTGACGACGAGCGCCTGGAATTGCGGCAAGAGCGACATCGGCTTCACGGCGACGTTCTCCACGGCGGCACCAGTCGTCACGCCCGAACCGGCGAGCCTCGCACTGCTCGGCACCGGCTTGATCGCCATTGGTGGCTTCGCCCGTCGGCGCGTACGCGCGGCCTGATAGCACCACTGCACGCTGATGCGAAGAACGGCCGGCGCTTGCGCCGGCCGTTCTTCGCATCGGGGAGTTCGCCATCGGTGACAGAGCGCAGGTACGTGCTCATGGCACCCCGGTCATTGTCCTGCGGCGGTTACTTGCCTTGCGAAGAAAGGAGGAGCATCTCCGCAATGGACCAGGTCGAGTCGCTCGTTGCCGTAAGCGCCACACCGACGGTGTGACCACATGTCGGCCCGCACCGCCAATCAACGTAGGCAACCGCCGTCCGGCCCGACCGACTGAATCCCACAGGCGACATGCGCACCGCACCCGAGGCGTCGGCATGGGTGACACGAAAGCGTACCCATTCCGACACGTCTGCATCCCTCGGCGGCACATCGCCCGGGTCAGCCTCGAGCAGCATCGCGCGCCCCTGGGCAACCGCGCGCATGTCGAACGGCGCCGCAGCATGCGCGAGCAGGTCTGCACGCGAATCACGCGCCTCCGTCGAGTCTCCTTTCGCCCACCACAGCGTTTCCACGCCCCAGCGCGACGCAAGGTCACCACATGCTGGCAGCACACACGCGCTGTCGATGGACGTGGCCGCGACGGCCACCACACGCCCGGTCGTGTTCACATAAATGGACTCGGCGATCGCCCGATACACCGCGATGGCGCGCGGCGACACCGTTGGCATCGCCGTCACCGGTGCGACGCTCACGGCGCGCGAACACGCCACCGCCACGAACGCCGCCGCAAGCGTGCCGTGACGCATGAGCGACCGAAGACGATCGAACCTTCGGGTCAAATCCATCTCCTGCGCCTCGGGACCAGGCCTCAGCCGCGCGGCGGGCGGAGCGCCCACGGACATTCGCTGCCAATGCGTCGTCGCGGAAGGTACGCGTCGTCATATACCAATGAGTGACCGCAAAGGTCGCACGGCGTGCGCCGGCTGGGGGAACGGCTGCCGAGTCCGATCGACGATCGCCTGACGAGAGTCAGAGCACCCGTGCATGAGCGCCACTGTCGCTAGCGTGGCAGGGCCAGCAATGCGAGTGGCACGGGCCGCAGTCCTTCCCAGTCATGCGCAGTTCCATCCGCTCCGCGAATTCGAAGTCGGGCGCTGATGCCGCCGTCGAGCAGCATCGCATCACGACAGCCAAGTGCGCCGAGCACCGCGCCCATTTCCGGGACAGTGAGGCCAAGCGGGATGAAATGAAGCGCGCTGCCCAGCGCATCGAAGCGGGTGATTGCGATCACCAGGTGGCCGTCACGCGCAAGGCAGATGCCCGCCCGCGCGTCGCGATGTGCGACGTCGATTCCTCGACCCGGTGCGCCCAGTGGCGCGAGGATGCTGTCGCGACCCATGACGGCCGGATATGACTGGAAGGCCCAGCGCACACCCCGGCGGACTGACGTGCCGAGCACATCATCCGCTCGCACCCAGTGCAGCGTGCCACTGGAATCCTGCATCAGCGCGGCCGAGAGCGGTCCGCGCTGTGGGGGAAGCCAGCGCCGACCGTCGAGTACAACCCACCCCCACGGCATGGTGACCGCGAACTGTCCAGCGTTCACGGCGAGGACGGCTTCGGCCGGCGCACGCGCGAGTGTCCACGACGCCTCGCGCTTCTCGGTGAAGGCGGTGTCGAGGGACAGGCGAATGAGGACAGGGTCAACGCGCGCGACGATGAGCCGCGTTCGCCATGCCTCGCCGGTGCCCTTCAGCTCGAGCTCGGCCCAGCTGATGCCACGTGACCCCGGTTTCCAGTGAGCGGCGGATGCAAGTGGTGTGTTGCGCCACACGATGGGGGCGGACGACGACGACCAGAATGTGCGCCATGCACCACGCGCATCTCGAACGGCGAGGGTGGAGGATGGCAGCGGGGCGTCCTGCGATTGCGCAGGACGCCCCGTGAACAACAGCGCGGCGACGAGCGCCGCGCGACCGAGCGTCACAGTGCCCGTTTGACCTTTTCGAGGTCGCCCTGGCGCTTCTTCACCACGTCCATTTCCTCGTCCCCGAACTTCGCCATCTGGCCCGCCTCGCCGGTGAGCTTCTTCAGGATGCCCAGCGTGCGCTCCTTGAGCTGGAGGTAGCGAACCTGCTCCAGTCCACTCGCCTGAGCACCCACGTTGACCGCCTTCGCCTCGAGGACGCGCAGGCTGTCGTCGCCAGCCGTGATGGCTTTCTGCGCTTTCTCCTCTGCCACGAGTGCTGCCGGCATCTCTGGGAGCTTGCCGCACTGCGCGTCGGTCGCAACCGAGTCGGCCTTGAGGTCGACGAATATGTCGACGCCAGTGAGCTCCTTCATCATGTCCGTCTGCACCTTCTGGAGCGCGACGGGATCCTGCTTCTGCTGCGCATCCGCCATGGCCTTGGCGTACTTCAGCCCCACGAGTTGCATCTTGCCCATGAAGGCGGGATCGGCCTGCAGCGTCTTGAGGCGCGCTTCCGCCTTCGCGTCCCGCGCCTCGTTGAGCTTCGAGAAAGAGGCGTTGCGGCACTCGAGAATCTTGCCGTTCGCTTCCTCGTATGCGCGATGGACGGGCTGGTTCCTGTCCATCAGGTCGCTCAATTCCTTCCGCTTCGCTTCGCGCGCCGTGACGATCTTGTCGCGGTCCGCGAGGATGCGATCCGCGGCATTCGCACCGCGCAGGACAGAACCGAGCAGGTCAGTCGTCAGCTGTTCGCCCGGCTCGACAGGGGCTGCTTTCTCCGAGGCCTTCTCGGCGGCCTTTTCCGCTGCTTTTTCCTTCGCCTTGTTGAGCAGTCCGCCGAACTGGGCATGGGCAGCGACAGGGGCTGCCAGTGCGAGAGCTGCCGCGACGAAAAGCGTTGAGGGACGAGGTACGCGCATCATGTCTTTACCGTGCGTTTGGGTCCGTCGAGCCGGCTGGTGGGCCCGGCTGCAACTCACGAAAATACGCGAAAACACGAAACTCGCCAGCGGAACAGTCCTACTTCTCTCCGATATTCCCGAGCATGCTGCCCCTGGCGACAAGCTGCGCCGCGAGGACGGTCTGGATCACCGACGTGATCTGGTTCGTCGTTCCGTTGGCCGCACCGCCATTTTCACCACCCGACACCGTGATAAGGCGCGCCTCGGCGAGCGCCGCCGCGATCTGCGGCGCAATCACCGGCAGCATCTCGATCTGGCGATAGCGGAAGTAGCTCTCGCCGCCCGCGGCGATGGCCTGGTTGATCTTCTCGATGCTCTCGGCCTGTGCCGACGCGACGACGCGAATGCGAATCGCCTCGGCGTCGGCGGCCGCCTGCGCGCCGATCGTGACGCGCTCGGCGTCCGCACGGGCCTGGGCAATCTGCGTTGCTTCGAGCTCGGCCACGCGCTGTACGCCGAGGCTCTCCTGGCGCTTGGCTTCGGCCTGGGCGATGAGCGCTGCGTTGCCGGCCTTCGTCTGCTCCAGCTCACGCTGGCGGTCGGAAATGATGCGCTCGGCCTCGATGGTCGCTTCCTTGGCGCGGCGGGCCTGCTGGGCCTGGACGATGTCGGCGGTGGCCTGTGCCTCGGCGGCCGACATGCGGCGCCGCGCATCGGCGACTTCGGACTGCACGACCTTGATGTTCAGCGAATTGAAGATGAGCCCGAGGTCCGTGAGCTCGCGCGAGCAGGCCTTGCGGATGATGACGGCGAGCGGATCGTCGTCGTCCTCGAGGGTGTCCATGTTCGGGGTGCCGTCGGTGACGGCAAGCGCGCGGGGCGCCGCGACGACGATCGCGGCGGTCGGGGCGCCGCCCGAGCCAATCCGTGGGGCCGTGCGCGCCGAGAAGAGCTGGTCGTGCGTGAGAAGGTTGATGGCGCGACGGGCAGAGCTGGAGAGGAGGTCCGTGAGCGTGTTGACCTGGTCGGCCTCGGGCTTGGCAAAGAAGCGGTTGGCCGCCGTCTTGATGAGGACGTCCGTGTCGCCGACGGAGACGATCGCACTCGCGAGCACGCGCACCTTGATTGGCTGCGGCGTTCCGCCTTCGTCGAGATCGGCGGTCTGGTCGGTGATGTCGAGGTCGACGTTGATGACCTTGGAGGAGATCGTGGTGCCGGTGGTGAGGAGCGGGATCTCCTTCGACTTTCCCGGTCCGCGGTAGATGACCGTGCCGCCGGCGAGCCAGCTGACGAGTCGAATGGTTCCGGCTTCGACGTTGCGAAGGAACGAGGCAACGATGATCGGGATGACAAACAGCACCGCAACGACGACGGCGCCAGCTATGGCAAGAGTGGGCATGGAATGGTCTGGAAGGAGAGAAGGCTCAACGCGTGGGCGACGTCACGGTGCAGCGGCCGCGCGCCGCATCCACTTCGGCGATACGTACCATGTCGCCGGACCTGATGCGCGTACCGCGCGCGCGCTCGTCGGGTGCGAGTGTGGCAAGAAGCTGTACGACCTGGCCATCGACGTCCACCGCGACGAGACCGCAGCCGTTCACGTCGAAGCCCGTCACGGCGCGCGCCTCGTCCTCGATGCTGGATTCGAGCGTTGTTGCGGCGCGCGACTCGAAGCGGAAGAGGAAGCGCCACAGTGGGCCAACGATCATGGTCTCGAAGATGGTTGCACCGAGGATGCCGGCGCCGAGCTGCCATGGCTCACCGAGCGGCGCAGCGACGATACCGCCGGCGCCGAAGCCGACCATGAGCGAGAAGAGCACGCGTGGGGAGAGGAGGGTGGTCCAGCGCGCTTGCGCCTGACCCGCGTGCCCGTGACCCGGGTGTCCATGCCCGGCGTGGCTATGTCCTGCATGGCTGCCGTGAGACAGGCCGCCGATACCCATGATGCCAAGTCCCACGGCGCCAGTCGCCAGCGAGACCAAGTAGAGATCCATAGTCTTAGAGATACTGCCGGGTACACCGGGAAGTAAGGATGCACACGACGGATGCCATGTCCATGATTCGCAACACGATTGTCGTCGCCCTCCAGCTCGCCGTCGCGTGGGTTGGCGGTGCGCAGCCAGCCGCCCAACGTCGCGTGGTGCTGCTCGATCCCACGCGACCGGCCTGGACAGTGCGCGCGCCCGCCACGGTGATGGCAGACGTGGAGACCTCGCGCGGCACATTCACGCTGGAGCTCGTTCGCGACTGGGCGCCGAGGGGGGTGGACCGTTTCTACAACCTGGCACGCGCTGGATACTACGATGACTCGCGATTCTATCGGGTGATTGCGGGATTCATCGCGCAGTTCGGCATCGCCGGCGATCCCG
>JBBQFW010000231.1:0-6447 GCA_038322445.1 Gemmatimonadales bacterium | reverse complement strand
GCGTGGAGCTGGTGTGGATGCCGGCGGCCGGCGGCGTGGCTACCGTCATCACGCCGCTGACGCGTTACGGGCAGCCGCACTTCGGCCCCGACAGCAATCGCGTCTACATCTTCGAGCCCACCGATGGCCTGGTGTCGATGCGCTGGGACGGCACCGACCGCCGCACGCACTTGCGTATCGGTGCCGCCACTCCGCCCACTGGCGGCGCACCGGCATCGGGCGCGGACGAGATCCTCATGTCGCCGGACGGTGAGCGCGCGCTCGTGCAGCTGGGGTCCAACGTCTACGTCGTGGAGTCGGTCCCGATGATCGGCGCCGTGGCGCCACAGATCTCGCTCGTCAATCCGGCGCGATCGGCGGTACCAGTGCGCCGCCTCACGCGCGTGGGTGGCGACTTCGCGCGCTGGACCTCCGACGGCAAGCAGGCGATCTACTCACTCGGCCGCAGCTTCTTCAGTTACGACATGGCGCGTGGCGACTCACTCGTGCGCGACTCCACCGCGCGGGCAGATTCCGTGCGTGATGCCCGGAGTGGTGCCGACTCCACGGTGCGCAGTGCGTCAGGCGCGTCGCGACCGGTGTACGAGCCGGACCGTATCGACGTCAGCATCCGCGTCGCGAAGGACAAGCCGGCAGGCACCGTTGTGCTCCGCGGAGCGCGGATCATCTCCATGAAGGGCAACGAAGTGATCACGAGCGGCGACGTCGTGGTACGGGACAACCGTATCGCCGCCGTCGGCGCCACGGGGAGCGTGGCCATTCCCGCAGGCGCGCGGGTGATCGACGTAACGGGCAAGACGATCCTGCCCGGGTACGTGGACGTGCACGCGCACATGTGGCCCGCGTTCGGCGTGCACCGCTCGCAGCCGTGGGAGTACCTGATCAACCTCGCGTATGGCGTCACCACCACGCGCGATCCGCAGACGTCCACGACCGACGTGCTCACCTACGGCGATCTCGTGGAGACCGGCGACGTGATCGGCCCGCGCATATTCGCGACCGGACCCGGCGTGTTCGCGCGCGACAGCATCCGCAGTCTCGACGACGCGCGGGACGTCCTGCGCCGCTACTCCGAGTTCTACCACACCAACACGATCAAGCAGTACATGGTTGGCGACCGCAAGGTGCGGCAGTGGATCATCATCGCCGCGCGCGAGCAGGGCCTCATGCCCACGCTGGAGGGCGGGCTCGACTTCAAGAAGAACATGACGGAGGCGATGGATGGCTACTCGGGCATCGAGCACACCCTCCCCATCGCGCCGCAGTACAAGGACGCCGTGCAGCTGTTCGCGCAGAGCGGAACGACGTGGACCCCCACCCTGATCGTGCAGTACGGCGGCCCATGGGCGGAGAACTACTGGTACGAGAACACGGACGTGGTGAACGATCCCAAGGTGCGTCGCTTCATGCCGGGCCACGTGATTGACGAGAAGGCGATGCGCCGGCCCGGCTGGTGGTCGAAGTCGGCCTACTCCTTCCCGCTCTTCGCGGCACAGGCGGCGAAGGTCGTCGCCGCCGGCGGACGCGTGGGCATGGGAAGCCACGGCCAGTTTCAGGGGCTGGGCGCGCAGTGGGAGATCTGGAACATCGCGTCGGGTGGAATGCCGAGGCACGACGTGCTGCGCGTCGCCACCATCTATGGCGCCGAGGCGATCGGCCTCGGCAAGCAACTTGGTTCGATCGAGCCGGGCAAGCTGGCCGATCTCCAGGTGCTCGACGCCAACCCGCTCGATGACATCCGGAACACGAACAGCGTGCGGTTCGTGATGAAGAACGGCCGGTTGTACGAGGCGGGCACGATGGACGAGGTGTGGCCTCGCCAGCGGCCTGCGCCGCCCATGTGGTGGCGGAACGGGGAGAGCCTGGCGACTCCCGTCGCGAAGTAGCGCGAGACGCGCTACGGCATCACGCGTCCGTACGGCGACGTCCGGCCCACCATGTCGAAGAACCTGAATGCCGCCAGCGCCACTGCCCCAATGGCGTCCTCGGCGGCGCGTTCGTCGCGATCCATGGTCGTCATGACCGCAATGGCGAATGGCCGGTGGGCGGCGTACACGATTCCCGCATCCACGCGCACACCGTCCAGGCTGCCCGGCTTGTTGGCGACCCGAACCTCCGGCGACAACAGACGAGGGATGTAGCTGTCAGAGCAGGTCCGGCTTGGTGGGGAGCTGCGCGTTGGCAGGTCGAGCGAGACACAGGGCGGCGGCGAAGGCAACGCTGGCGAATGGGCGGAGCACATGCGCGGGGAGTTTTGCGGTGGCGTGGCGTTCTCGAACGACGAGGAATGCGAGCGCGGCGCTGGAGTCGGGCGACCTCACGGTGTTCAATGCACTGCTCAAGGAACTTGGTATACCTGCGGTGGAGGTCACACTGCCGAAGCCTATCGCGTAAACACCAAGAGCGGCTCAAAAGGTTTTCAAGAAGCAGCAGCAATGCCGTTGCGGTAGTTTTGCTCACCTCGCGCGCGGCCACATACGACGCGTCGACCAAACGGTGTAACATCGGCCAATCCTTGTCGCGCTGGGTCTTCTTTGCAGCGACGAGATCCTCGAGCGCCATCACGTCCACGAGGACTTCTGCATCGTCATCACCTGTGGGAAGCGCGATCGTGGTCCGCCGCTCCCACAGTGCGGGGAACTCGTCAACGCCACGCATGCGACTCATCACATCTACTCGCAATGGTGACGTTGATCCATCAGGAGTGCTGAAGTGCACGGCATGCCCACGATCCAGATAGCGCTCATCAAATGATGGGACCGCGATCACCGTGGCGTTGAGCGCCCCGAGTGCCGCACGCAACGTCGGCATCGCGCCTGGCGTCGCCAACACCGCCAAATCCAGATCGCGACTATACTCGGCCGCGCCGTACAACACGCAGGCCTGGCGCGACCGGCGACCGGGTGCAGTTCGGCGATTGGATGTAGGCGAGGTACGAGCTGACGAGCAGACCGAGGATCTGCTCATCACCGCTCACTTCGCCGTTCCCGCCTGCGCGACCTTCCGCTTGAACGCATCAAGCCAATGCTGGATGACCACCATGCGAACCCCCGCCAGTGTCACTGGCACCGTCACGGCAATGCGCCCGCTCGTGCGATCCACGTCCCACCCTTGCCCGATCTCCTTGCCACTCATGATCGTCCGCACGGGACCTACCGTGAACTCCGCGCCCGGCGTAACCGCCACCGCCTGCACTTCGGTTTGGTCGCCATTGATGAAAAACAGCGTGCGCCCATCGCCTGACCACCGCGGCAGATGCGCCCCCGTTGTCGTCACCTTCCATTTGCCCGTGGGCTCCGGCTGCGTGAAGCGCCGCACCTGAATCTCGTTCCGTCCTGTCTCGCGCGTGGTGTACGCGATCCATTGCCCGTCGGGCGACACCGTGGCTTCGAATTCACCCCAGGCGGCGGCGAGGTAGTTGCGCGGGTTGCCGCCCGTCGCCGGATTCACGAGCGCTGTGTTACCGCCCGAGAGAGCACCGCCCAACGTGCGCGGTGCCGCATTGTTCGAGAACACAAGCGTCGTGTCGTTAGGCCACGCGGTGGCATGTTGGTCATTGGGCATCCGCGACATGAGCATCGGTGGCCGGCTGCCGTCCACGGGTTGCACCGCCAAGTCCTCAGCGTCCGTCGTAGGCCGTTCCACCGTGAACGCGAGTCGCGTGCCGTCCGGCGACCATATGGGCGAATGACCGCCGCCCTCTATCGTGAAGCGAGTGAGCGTGCCGCGTGCAAAGTCGAACAAGGCCGTATGCCGATTGGTGCCTCGCGCCGAGCCGACCGTCAGCGCGAGCCGCTTGCCGTCGGGCGAGACGCGAACGTAGCTCAGCGTCTTGGGCGCGAGCGGAAGCGTGTCGATCCGGCCCGACGGATCTCGCAGCGCAACTCGCGCCTCCGGGTCCACACCGGCGCGATAGATCAGCGTGCCGCTCGCCGAGATGGCGAACGGACTGACATGGCCGTCCGCCTGCACGTCGAGGACTACGGGAATCGGCGTGCCCTCAACAGCCCGTTTGGTCGGGTCGAAGCGAATCGCGTACAACCCCGAGAGGATCGATCCGTACACGATGTGCCCTGTTTCGAGGTACTGCCCCTCCGACGCGTCGTTGAGCAGCAGAACCGCCGTGTCGGCCTTGAAGTCGTAGTAGTAGAGCTTGGAGCCGCTCTGTTCGTTCACGTACAGCACGCCGCGACCGTCAGGCATGAGGTGCGGCGACGCGCCACCCTGCGTCTTCGGGAGCGCGCGCAGGACGCCGCTCGGCGAGATGATGTCGAGGTGTCCACCCGTCTCGAACGCCATCGTGCCACCCGCGCCCCAGGTGACACGTCCCGAGCGGATCGAATCGCCCCCGATGACCGGGACGGCCGAGCCGCCCGCCACCGGCACCTTGCGCAGGCGACCGTTCGCCTCGTACACGATCCATTCACCGTCGGGCGAGAACGACGGTGACTCGCCACTCTCGGTGTTGGGGAGCATCCGGTAGTCGCGTTGCCCCACGTCCCGCAGAGCGATGCCCTCGTTGGTCGAGAACGCAAAGCGCGTCCCGTCATTCGAGATCGCGAACTGATCGAGCTTCGGGTTCGCGTTCGGCACTTCGAGCGAGAGTTGCACCGCTGGCGCGCTCGCTTCGGCGTCGCCACGTCGCAACGCCCACACTGCAACGGCCACGCTGGAGAGTGCGATCGCGCTCGCGCCCACCAGCATGAGCCGCGCCGAGCGTGGCACCGCTCCACGGCGCGCGTCGTGCGTTGTCCCCGCGGGGGCACCCGTTGATGACGTGAAGCGCGCGTCGCCGAGCGCATCGGCAAACGCCCTCGCGCCTTCGAACCGATCGGCCGGCAGTTTCGCGAGCGCCGTCATCACCGCCGCTTCCACGTACGCGGGCACGGTGTCGCGTGTCGTGCGAATCGGCGTTGGCCTGTCGGTGAGCACCTTAGCGACGATCGCCTGCACGGTGCTTCCCGTGAACGGCGGATCGCCGGTGAGCATCTCGTACGTGACCGCGCCGAGCGCGTACACGTCGGTGCGCGCGTCGGTAGCCCGTTCGCCCATGGCTTGTTCGGGCGACATGTACTGCGGCGTGCCGAGCGAGAGGCCGGTTTGCGTCATGCGCGCGCCGCCCGCGCTCTGCACGGCGAGCGCGATGCCGAAGTCGGCGACCAATGCGTGTCCGCCCTGCAGCAGGATGTTCTCCGGCTTGATGTCGCGGTGGATCACGCCGCGCCCGTGCGCGTACGCGAGCGCGTCTGCCACCTCGCGCGCGATCAGCATCGCTTCCGGAATCGGGAGCAACCGCGTGCGCGTGAGGCGCGCGCGCAGCGTCTCGCCATCGATGAACGGCATGACGTAGAACAGGAAGCCGCCCGCTTCGCCCGAGTCGTGCAGTGGCAGGATGTGCGGGTGCTGCAAGTTGGCCGTCGTGCGAATCTCGGCGAGAAAGCGCTCGGCGCCGAGTGCGGCGGCCAGGTCCGGGTGCAGCACCTTGATCGCGACATCGCGCGCGTGCTTGAGATCGTGCGCGAGATAGACGGTGGCCATGCCACCGGCGCCGAGTTCACGCTCAAGGAGATAGCGATCGGATAGTGCGTCGCGAAGACGCATCAGCGTATCAGTCACGTGTCGTCCGAGCTACACCTACATCTGCGTTTCCCGCAGACGTCGATCTGCGCAACGCGAACAAGCTCCTCTCGTGCACACCTAAACGATCTCCGAAAGCTGAAGTACGCGCACGCCATCGGGCGCCGGCATCCGCCGATCGTTGGTGACGAACGACTCGCATCCCGTGCTGATGGCGGCGGCGAGCTGCAGGGCATCGGGCGTACGAAGTGCGCCGTGCTGCGCGCGCAGTCGCGCGGCGGTCCGCAGCTGATCGCGCGACAGGTCGACGAGATGAACGCCGCGAGATCGCGTGAGGATGGCGTCGTACTGTGCGGCCAAGCGGTGGTCGCCAGTACGCAAGGGCACAACCAGCACCTCGAGCAGCGTCAATGCCGAGGTTACGATCTCGATCTCTCCTGTGTCCGCCAGCGCAAAGAGCGCGCGCACGGGCGAGAGGAAGCGCGGATGCTCCTCGATGAGATAGATAAACAGCGCCGTATCCACGGCCACGGGGCCCTCGCCAACGGCCTCCCTCAGTCCCACGCGTTGCGCTCTGCGTCCACGTGCACCGCGCCGTCAACACCAGACCACGCTGACTTGCCGAGTCCTTGCAGGGCGAGAATCGAAAGTGGCTCAGCGCCGCCGAGTACTTGATCGAGGATATGCGTGACCTCTTGCGCAACGGAGCGATGCTGTTGCTCGGCGCGCGCCTTGAGACGCTTGTATAGGCCGTCGGGAAGGTTCTTGATGTTGAGGATTGCCATGCAAGTCTCCGTTTTCCTCCAAAATGGAGGCATAGCCTGATTTGGTCAAGGCCTTTTCCGTGCTACGCTCACTTCGACAACCCCG
>JBBQFW010000230.1:0-6473 GCA_038322445.1 Gemmatimonadales bacterium | reverse complement strand
CTCGCGGCGCAGGCTGTGGTGTACGGAGCTGCGTACGGCACGCCGACGGACTTCAAGGCATTCCAGGCACCGGCTGCCATGCCCCCGACGCCGGCCGCGGTCGTGAGACTGACGACGGCGATCGACGCACGCACGCTCGTCGCTGAGGCAGCGCCGGGTACCGCGCCGGGAACGTCCGCCGCCAGCCCCGACATCACGGACCGCCTGCTGGCTGCCGCCTTTGCAGAGCGCGCGTCGGAAGTGATCCTCGAGCCGGGCGGCGACGGCGGGTTCGTCGTCCGCCTGCGGGTGGACGGGTCGCTGAACGATCGCTTCCGCATCGCGGCGCCGCATGTGCCGCGCGTCGTCCAGACGTTGAAGAAGCGCGCGGCCATCGCCGCCGACAAGGTGACGGGGCCCGTGAGGGGACGCATGCTGTTCGCCACGCCCAACGGGCTGGGTGCGGTGCGCGTGTGCGTCGAGCCCGCACGCATCGGCGGAGAACGCGTCGTTCTCCGGCTCTTCGCCTCGCAGGGGCTTCTGGGCGTGGCCGAGCTCGGGTACCCCGCGCCGGAGACGCATCGCCTGCGCCAGATTCTCGCGTCGGCATCGGGGATCATGGTGATCGCCGGACCGCCTGGTGCCGGCACGACGACCACCCTGTACGCCGCCGTGCGCGACGCGAGACGGGCCGGTCGCCTGGTCGCGACTGTCGAGGAGCCAATTGACTATCCCCTCGACCAGATCGCGCAGGTGCAGGTGAGCGAGTCACCGTTTTCCACGATCACCTCGGCCGTGCGTGCCGCTCTTGCATCGCCGGTGAGCGTGGTGGGCATCGGCACGCCGGCCGATGCGGCCATGCTCGAGCTGTGTGTCGCGCCCGACGGACGGCAGCGCCTCGTCATCATCTGCCTCGGCACGTCGGACATGCCGGCAACGGTTGCCGCGCTGCACCTGCTGCTGCCGAATGCGCCGGCGCTGGCCACTGCGCTTCAGGGCGTGATCGCACAGCGATTGGTGCGCAAACTGTGTGTAGCGTGCGCCGTGCCGCAGCCGGTGCACGAGCTGCCCGAGCAGCAACAGCGGCTTCTCTTTGGTTTGCCGACGGCGAAGTTGCGGAAGCCGATAGGATGTCAACAGTGCAGGTCCACTGGATACACCGGACGAACGGCGATCGCCGAGGTCGTGCCGATGCTGCCGGGGATCCGTGCGGCGGTCGCTCGCGACGCCACGCAGGCGGAACTCGCGCTCGCCGCGATGGACAATGGGATCGGGACGCTGTGGAACGCCGGAATGACGCGCGTGCTCGAGGGCGTGATATCCCTGGCCGACCTGCTCGACAGCGTGCCCCCACCCGCGGAATCCGGGGCGGAGGCGCCGCAGGAGGACATCGACGCACTGCTGGCGCAGTTGCTTGGTTCGCCGAAGATGCAGTCAGGCGTCGCTACACCGGCAACGCCTGCCGCGCGAACGGCAAGCGGCGACGCAACCGCCGTGGTGTCGCCGCCTGCAGTGCCGGTGCCGCGAGTGTCCGCGCCGACATCGGGAGCAGTTCGCATCCTGCTTGCCGACGACGACGCGCCCGCGCGCCGGGCACTCGCGCAGCAGCTCACGCAGGCGGGCTTCCAGGTGGTGCAAGTGGCGGATGGCGAGGCCGCCGTCGCCTATGCAAAGCGCCTGCGCCCGGACATCGTGCTTACGGACGTCGCGTTGCCGAGGCTCGATGCCATCGGAGTGCTGGCCGCGCTCGCGTCGGGCGTAACGCCAATCACGGTGGCGGTGCACACACTGCAGGACGACGAAGGCCTCAACACCTGGCTCAAGGAGGCCGGTGCGCGGGCCGTTCTGCGTCGGGACATGCCATTCACGGATCTCGTGCGGGAGTTGCACGCGCTCGCGCCACTGCGACGCCCGCAGTAACAAACGGGCGATCGGCCCGTTGCGAATCGCCACGGAGGGCAGCGGGTCAATGGACGCTTGACGAGGCGCTGATCGCAGGTGCCCGAGGAACTCTCCGCGCTGTCGCGCGCTTTCTGGTTCGGGTGGTGCGCCAGCGCCGCTTGACGCGCTCGCGTTGTCGTAGCACTATGAGAGAGCCGCAGGGTGAGACCTCCCGCCGGCCTCCCGACACCCATATCGAAGTGCCGTTGTCGAGTGACTCGAATCAGCAGCGACTGATCCGCCTTGTTCTCCTTGGGAGAACCGGGCCGCCGTCTGCTGCGTCGTAGCGCACAGTCACGAGATTACACTCGACGCGGCCCCTCTCCTTTGCACGAGGGGCCGTTTTTCTTGGAACATCGATCGGACCGGAGAGCGACATGCGCAAGATCAACACGCGTAACTTCCGATTGGCCACGCGCTCCACACCGCGTGATGTCAATCGCCGCATTGTCCTCAACCTGATCCGGGAATACCAGCCGATCTCGCGAGCGGAGCTCGCGCGCCGGATGAGCGTGCGGCGCGGGACGCTCACCACGCTGGTGCGCGAACTCGTGGAGAGCGGCATGGTGTTCGAGAAGGGCACGGCGGCGGCCGCACGGGGCCGCCGGCCCACGATGCTCTGCGTGCGCACGCGCGGACGCCTCGTCGTCGCCGTCGACGTCCGCTCGGGTCGCTCCTCCATCGCGCTCAGCGACGTTGGGGGGCGCATGCTCGCCCGCGAGATGTTCGATACCCCGGAATCGCCCGACCAGCTGGCGGAGCTGCTCGCGAGCGAAGTCACGCGCCTGCTGCGCCAGCACGCACCCAACGGCACGGAAGGCTGCCAGGGCATCGGCATCGTGCTGCCGGGCATGGTCGACCGGAAGACCGGACGCCTCATCTACGCGCCGCGGCTCGGATGGCGCGACGTCGATCTCCGCGCCAGCGTTTCGGCGCGCATCGGCATGAAGGTCTTCATCGAGAGCGCCCCGATCGCCTGTGCGCTCGCGCGACTCTGGCTCGAGCCGGAGGCGACCCGCTCCGTCAACAGCTTCGCCTACGTGAGCGTCTCCGAAGGCATCGGGGTGGGACTCGTGGTCAACGGCGAGATGCTCCGCGGCGAAACGCACACCGCCGGCGAGTTCGGTCACGTCTCGCTCGACTCATCGGGACCCGAGTGCGTCTGCGGACGACGCGGCTGCTGGGAGGCGCTCGCCTGCAACGCGGCCACGATCGAGCGCTACGCCGATGCCGTCTCCGGCGGTCCGCGTGGCGACGGCAAGACGCGGCGCGCGCGAAAGGCCTCGTTCCCGGGGATCGAGGAAGTCATTCGCCGCGCGCGCGGCGGGGAGGCCGCGGCGGTGCAGGCGCTGGTGGAGACCGCCGGCCATATCGGCCGCGGACTCGCCCTGATCGTGAGCGCCTTCAACCCGGGGCGTATCTACATCGGCGGCGAGATCACCGAAGCATGGGATCTTCTCGAGGCGCCGATGCGCACCGCGCTGGTCGGCGGCACCATTCCCGGAACGGCGGGCGCAACGCAGGTCGTCGCCGATTGCAGCCTGGCGGAGTACCGATTGCTCGGCGCGGTCGCGCTGGTCACCGCCCCGGGCTACGCCGCGCTCGCGGTGGGCTGATCGGCGGTCGGTGGCCGCCGCCCCGCCGGCGCGCTCCGCGACCCACGCGGAGCGCTCGGTCGTCAGGCGATGGCGGCGATCTGCTCGAGCAGCTCGGCGTTCGTGCGCTTTTCGCTCGGGTTGTCTTCCACGTGGACCCAGCGAAGGATGCCGCCCTTGTCGATGAGGAAATACGCGCGATTCGAGTAGAACCGATCCTCGATCAGCACGCCGTACCTGATCGCGACCTCCCGCTTGAAATCCGAGAGAAAATCCGACTTGAAGGAGTACTTGTGCTTGAACTCCTTGAGCGTTGGCGTCGAGTCCACGCTGATCGGAATGACGACAGTGTCGTCGGTGGCAAACTGGTCCCAGTCGTCCCGCATGTCACAGAGCTCCTTGGTGCAGGTGCTCGTGAAGGCGAGTGGAAAGAAAGCCAGCAGGACATTTTTTCCGCGCAACTTCGAGAGCGTTACCGCGCTTCCGACGGTGGACGGCAGCGTGAAATCAGGTGCTTCGCTCCCGACGGCAGGAACAGGGCTGGTCATGGCTTTCGCGATTAGGGATGCCGATCAAGTCGGAAAGGTAGATGAATGGTTCCCAATTCGCTCGGCAGCCAATTAGCTCGTCGGTCATCTTGTCGTGTCGGGCATTTCGTCCTACGTTGTGGTTCGCCCGTTTACCTCTTGGTGATGACCTGACAACACCGCCGTCACAGTCCGCAGCGCCGCGCGCTCCCAGCAGCGATTCACCCCAGTCGTCCGCGGCCGCCGAGAACAACCGCTCCCTCCTGCACGCCGTCGCGCAGATCGCCGCGGCCCTCGCCGCGCGTGAGACGCCCGCCGACGTCCTCGCGGGGGTCCTGGAACGCGTCGGCGACACGGTCGGGGCGACCAGCGTGTCGCTGTGGCTCGGCGGGGAAGGCGACCTGCGCTGCGAAGCGCGAGTGGGTGCGCCCCCGCCGAGCGCGCTGCTGCTGCGCGCGCAGCTCAGCAGCACCCCGTTGGGCAATGGCGCCGGCTTCGTCGTCGTCCGGCTCGACGCCGCCCGTCACGCGCTCGGCGCACTCGTACTCGTGCCGTCCGGCACGCTCCGTCCGGATCAGCGGACGTTCCTCGCGACGGTCGCGGACATCCTCGCGCCGGTCCTTCGCCAGGCCGCCTATGCGCAGCGGCTCGAGAGCGAAGTCATCGAGCGCACGCGACAGATCGACCGCGAGCGCCGCATTACGGAGCGCATCATCGATTCGCTCCCCGTGGGGCTCTACGTGATCGATCGCGACTACCGCATCTCGGTGTGGAATCACAAGCGCGAGACCGGCATGCAGGGTGTCTCGCGGGAGGAGGCGATCGGCCGCACGATCTTCGAGATCCTCCATCGTCAGCCCGCCAATGTGCTGCGACGGGAATTCGATGAAGTGTTCGCGACGGGCCGCCTGCAGATCTTCCAGATGGAATCGATGGGCACGGGCGACCTGCGCACCTACCGCATCTCGAAAATCCCCATGCGCCTCGACAACGGTCCGGTCACGCACGTGATCACCGTCGGTGAGGACGTCACCGAATGGCGCTCCGCGCAGGATCGCTTTGCGCAGGCCGAGAAGCTCGCGGCCATCGGCACGCTGGCGGCCGGCGTGATGCACGAGATCAACAATCCGCTCGCGACCATCGCGGCGTGCGCCGAAGGGCTCGAGCTGTCGCACGAGGACGCGCCCGACGACATCCTCGATGGCTTCCGGCTCATCCAGAGCGAGGTCCAGCGCTGCAAGGGCATCATCGATTCGCTTCTGGACTTCAGCCGTCCAAAGGCCGGCGACAAGATCCTCGTCAATGTCAACGACGCGATCGAGCGAACCCTGTACGTCCTGAAGTACCACACGCGGTTCAAGAAACTCACCGTGCAGGTGGACCTCGATCGTTCACTGAGTGCGGTGGTCCGGGCCAATGCGGAGCAGCTGATGCAGGTCTTCATGTCGCTGCTCATCAATGCCATGGACGCCATGCAGGACAACGGCACCGTCACCCTTCGCACGCGCTGGGGCGACGGCGCCACGACCGTCATTGCCGAGATCATCGACCAGGGATCCGGCATCCGTCGCGCGGACCTGCCGAAGATCTTCGAGCCGTTCTTCACCACGAAGCCGCCAGGTCGCGGGACAGGACTGGGCCTCTCCATCTGCTACGCGATTGTCGCCGAGCATGACGGGCGCATCGAGGTGGACAGTGCGCCAGGCGAAGGCAGCGTGTTCCGGATCATTCTCCCGCGGGCCGACGAAACCGAGGACATTGCGTGAGCGAGTCGAAGATCAAGGTGCTGGTCGCCGAGGATGAAGTGCACCTCGGGCAGATCCTCACGAACTTCCTGAACAGCCGGGGCTACGCGACGCGCACCGTGACCGATGGTCGCGCCGCGCTCGATGCGCTCCGCGCCGAAGCGTACGATGTCGCACTGCTCGACATCGTGATGCCGGAGCTCGATGGCCTCGAGGTCCTGAAGCAGGTGCGCTCGGAGGCGGATCCGCCGGAGGTCATCATCATCACCGGCAACGGCACGATCGAGACGGCCATCAGCGCGATGAAGCTGGGCGCCTACGACTACATGGCCAAGCCGTATCGCATGGCGGAGATCGACGTGCTGGTCCGCCGCGCGTGGGAGAAGCGTCGTCTCGGGCGCGAGAATGTGCTCCTCCAGTCACAGCTCAAGCGCGCGGGTGGGGCGCACGAGATCGTCACGCAGTACGCGCCGCTCCAGGCGGTGCTCGACGTCGTCGCGAAGGTCGCGCCGAGTGACAGCGCGGTCCTCATCACGGGTGAGTCGGGCACGGGCAAGGAGCTCGTGGCGGCCATGCTGCACCGGCTCAGTGGGCGCTCGGGCCCGTTCGTCGACGTGAGTTGTGCGTCGCTCAGTGAAGGCATGCTCGAGAGCGAGCTCTTTGGCCACGAGCGCGGCGCCTTCCCG
>JBBQFW010000229.1:0-6475 GCA_038322445.1 Gemmatimonadales bacterium | reverse complement strand
GGCTCCTATTTCGATTCGAAGGACCTTGGCGAAACCGTCGCGGCCGTCAACAAGCGGCAGTCAAGACCGCTCGCCTTCGACTATCAGTACGACTCGACGATGACGTGGTCGGGCTACAACAACATCTACGGCCGCAGCGACCACTATAATTACGCGCGCCAGGGAGTGCCGATCGCGTTCTTCTTCACCGGCCTGCACGGCGACTACCACCAGCGGTCGGACGAGGCGGAGTACATCGACTATCCCCACTACGCGCGGATCACGAACTACCTCAAGGACGTCGTTGTCGAAGTCGGGAACGGGCCTCGCCCGCGAATGAATGGCTCGAAGCCGGCGCGGCCGCCGAAGGCGCTGGTTCCCTAGATCAAACCCGAATGGTGAGTGCCGGCGTCATCGTATTGGTGACGTCGGCACGTACCTCACTGCTCGACGAACGGATTCGCGTGCGCGAACCGGCGCACCTCCGGTGCAATCCGGACGTTGAGCTCGTCGAGTGCGCGCTGCATCCGCATGCGGGTCAGCACCAGCAGGCGGCGTTCATAGTCGCCGAGCGTGGGTGCTTCGTTCGGCATGACGCGCACGGGCTTGGGAACGGCGACGTGCACGACCCGCGGACCGAGCGGGCGCGGCAGCATGTTGGAGAGCACGTTCTTCCAGCCTTTGCGCATGAGTCGGTCGCGAATGCGCTTGAGGCTCTCCGACAGCTGTTCCTGCGTGAGCAGGTCGCTGCCGTAGACGTCCGCGCTGAACTCGCCGAGTCGCTTCGCTTCTTCCGCCATTGCGAGGTCGTGCTTGACTTGCGTGCGCAACGCCGCGGCATCGGCACCCGGTTCGGCCTTCGTGTTCGCGAGGGCGCGCCTGATGACGCTCGCGAGGCGCGCGATGCGCTTGTCGACGTCGACGGTCGGTTCCACGGTGTGCCGCATCTCGAGCTGCACGACGAGCCACCGCTGGAATGCGAGCTGCCGCGCGAAGAAGCGGTCCGATGCATCGTCGTCGTCGAAGGCGAAGTGACGTATCTGGCGGGAGAGAATGTTCAACTGGAGCGCATGGAAACGCAGCGCAACGGAGGAGCGCTCCGGTGCGGCGAGGCCGAGTGCGCGTTCGATGAGCAGCATCTCGCGCATGAGGCGGACGCTGACGTCGCCGACGTAGCGATACTTCCACACGATCGGGACGATGTAGACGAGCTTGTCGAACTGTTCGGTAGCCTTGAGCGCCATCTGGGCAATTCCGGGAAACAGCGGGTGGACGGAATCGTTGGTCCAGCGGACCGAGCCTTCGGGGTGCAGGAGGACGCCCTCGCCCTTGCCGGCCCAGGCGACGGAATACTCCTTCGCCTCGTCGCCCCCGTCGTTCGCGATGAGGTTGTTCTTCCCCCAGAACGCCGGCGCGGCGGCCACGATGCCACGATCGGCCCAGCTTGCCATGCGCGGTGCAACGACGGTCGAGATCTCCTTGTCGACCAGCCAGTCCGTGCCGAACTCGGGATGGTTCGGCCCAATGAAGGCGACGGTCCCGGGATTCACCGCCGCGCACAGGGTCGCGCGATCGCAGGCGGGAAGGTCGATGGCGCGGACCCAGAAGTGGCCGTGGACGAACGGCAGGTCGCGGATGAAGGGGATCTTGCGCAGGAGGGGCACGCCGAACAGCAACCACCGGTTCACTACATCCAGCGCGCGCATCAACAGCGGACTCGGCCGAGGAGCCGACCATGTCCTGGTCGGTTTGGCGACGGGCGCCGTGTGTCTAACGTCTTGCTGCGAGGTGGGTTGCATCGTTGCGAGCATGGCCGGTGGGATTGGATGGTTTCGACACATCCAATCTCGATCGGGGTGGTCGCCGCCGGGTCACCGGCCGGTCAGCTGGGGACTACCTACTGAAGTTACCGAACGGTACCCAGCCATCCGGGTGGGAAAGCGGTGGAAAAGCTCGCCGGGCTTGTCGCTCCGGAACTAGGGAAGCGGAGTGACCACTCTCCGCTGAGGCTTGACCGACTCCCGAATCCGCTCGATCACCGGCTCCTTCGGGCGTTCGGCCATCAGCTTGGCCGAGAAGCGCTGGGCTTCGCCGATGCGCTCGACCTCGATGGCGATTGACTCGACGGCCTGTTCGAGTCGGGAAATCCGCGGATTCCCCTCGAGGGAGTTTTCGCGGCTTGGGCGAGCCTGCGTCCGTCGCCAGATCCACCTCGAGACGGCGAGGATGAGCGGCAGTAACAGAATGAAGAGGGCCGGCTCGCGAAACTGACGCGGCTCCAACCCGAAAAAGTGCGGTGCTTCCACCGTGCCCACGGTGACCGGCGCATCCGTTACGATCAGCGGTCCGTCCTGGACGCGAGCAACCACCTGCTCCGGACCCGCGGTAGCCCCCGCTTGCACGTCCGCCATCTTCTGCCGCAGGGCGTCGAGGTCGCCGCGCAGCTCAACGACCCTTTGCGCCCTGTTCTGATGCACGAGGATGTTGAGCTCGCGCTCCGAGCTGCTCATCGCTGACTGCTCCTTCTCGTAGCTCTTGAGGCTCGCCTCCGCTGTGGCGAGCTGCTTGACGAGGGAAGCTTCCTGGTCATGGAGCACCTGCACCGGCGTGCTGGTCGATGCATTCTGCGTTGTGATAGTTCCGGGCATTTCCGCTGCCTCCATATGCGTGAGCCTATGGTGCGCCATCATCACCTACATGCCGAGGTTCTTCTTCAGGAACGCGACCGTCCGTGGCCACGCGTCCTGCGTCGCGGCGAGATTGGCTGCCTCATTTGCCTCGTCGCGCGGGGTCTTCGGATCGTTCTGCGCGCGCAGGAACCCATGATCCGCACCCTCATAGTTGCGGCCATAGTACCACTTGCCCAGCGCCTTCATGCTGGAATCGATCGCCGGCATGGACGCCCCGATGCGTGCGTCCTTCGAGCCACTCAGCAGCATCATCGGCATCTGGATCTTCGCCATGGAATCGACCGCGAGTGCGGAGCCGGTCATGTAGGGAAACGCGCCATAGAATGCCACGCCGCCCGAGTAGCCCTTCCCGTTGTTGATCCCCGCGCCCCATGTCGTCGTTCCACCCCAGCAATAACCGATCACCGCATACTTCGCCGCTGCGGACGGCAACGCCATCGCATAGTTCGCCACGGCGGTGATGCCACGATTGCGCTCCGGAATACCGACACCCGAAATCAGCTTCCTCGCCGAATCACCCGTGAGCTCCACCGTGCTCGGCCCACCACGCACACGCGACAGCAGGTCCGGCGCGATGGCGATGAACCCGTCGGCCGCGACCTGGTCCGCTACTCCCCGAACCCAGGTCTGTAATCCAAAGATCTCGTGCACCACGACCACGACGGGCGTGTGCGCATTCGACGTCGACGGGTACACCACCCACGCCATCAGCGAATCCGGCGAACCCGGCGCCCACGCGATCTTCACCCACTCACTGTGGCGCGAACTCGCGGCCAGACGCGCGGCGGCCGTGTTGGCACTCGGCGGAAGGCCGGCCATGCCCTGATTACCCATGGCGGTACCGACCGGCGCCTTCATGTCCGCGGCGGACATGTGCGACATGTGATCGTCCACACCGGCAGCCGGTTTCCGCTGCTGCTGCATCCGGCACGCGGACGCGAGCAGTGCAAGGGCGAGTGGCGCGCGAGAAATTCTGGAATGCATCATCCGAAAGCTCCATGCGGTGAATGGACGTGACGTTCGGAGGAAACTACCGGCGTTCTGCGCGCAGGATAGGGGTTTGTAGAGGGACGCCAGCGGTACGGGTGTCTCTTCCATGCCCGTGGTGTGCGGGCGCCATCTTCATTTAACGGTCGATCCGTGATTCCACGACGCGCCTTCCTTGCCGGCTGCCTTGCCGTCCTGTCCGCCTGCGGATCGGATACGCCAACCGGTACGACCACCGGCAACAACAACTTCACGATCAATCCGTGCGGAGCCGCGGGGACGCTTCAGTTGACGGTAGCGACCTCCGCGCGGATGGACTGCAGTACCGGCGGCACCACCGTGACCCTTGCGGGCAACGGCGCGAGCTACCTTGTCGTCCCGCAATTCGCGACCGACCAGGGTGCCAACACCGCGGTGTCCTACATGCTCTCGAGTAACACGTCGACGGCGACTGCATCGCGGATGCCGACCGATCCGGGAATCACCGCCTCTCGCATTCCAATCGGCGCCGCAGGCCTGCCGGCCTTCCGGAACCTCACGGCAGAACGCGCGGCCGAGGGCCTGCTGCGTGCGCGAGCCGTCCAGCGCGGCTACGGAGCAACGGTACGCACGCGTCTTCAGGCACCCGTGGGAGCGGCGGTTCGAGCTTTCATTCCTGCGCCGCTCACCGGAAGCATTCGCACGTTTCGCGTGGTGTCGAACTTCACGACCTCGGCGTACAAGACCGTGGGCAGCAAGCTGGCGTACGCCGGCGATAACGTCCTCATCTACATCGACACGCTGGCGCCGGCCAGCGGATTCACGTCGACGCAGCTGAACGACTTCGGCAAGCTGTTCGACCAGACGCTCTATCCCATCGACACCACCGCGTTCGGCTCGCCCGTCGACCTCGACGGCAATGGTCGCGTCGTGATGCTGATGTCGCCCGTGGTGAATGGCGACTCACCGGCGGCGCAGTGTGCGACGCAGGGGTTCGTCGCCGGGTTCATCAACACCGAGGACTTCAACGGCCCTACCGACCCGAACTCCAACCAGGGGGAAGTCTTCTACACGATCGTCCCCGACCCGAACGCCACCGCCAGCTGCGCGCACACCGTGCAGGACCTCGGCGCCGATGTCCCCGCGACATTCCTGCATGAGCTGCAGCACCTGATTTTCTTCTCGCAGCACGTGATCCTCAGCCGCGCGCCGCAAGGCTCCAGTGCGCTGGATGAAGGGCTGAGCATTGTCGCGGAGGAGCTCGGGTCGAAGTACTACGAGGACAAGTGTCCACCGCCCAGCTGCCGTACGAGTCCCCAGCAGCTCTTTCCGGATTCGGCGCAGGGCTTCCTCGGGAGTTTCCTCTACGACTCGTACCAGTACGCGTTGCGTCCCGACACGGCGAGCATCACGCTGCACGAGGACGACCAGAACGGCTTCGACTGGCGCGGCGGCAACTGGCTGCTCGCGCGCTGGCTCGGCGACCAGATGGGCAGTGGTGTGTTCAAGAAGCTGCTGAAGTCGACGTCCAATGGTGCGGCCGACATCGAGCAGGCCACAGGGCAGACGTTTGGTGCGATCTTCGCGAACTTCGGGATTTCACTTTACACAGACAGCCTACCAGGCCTGGCAAGGACGACGGTGCCGACCACGAACCGATTCTCCACGCGCAACGTGAAGGCGTTGTGGGCGCGATTGTTCGCGACGTCGGGGGGAACGGACTTCCCAACGGCAACGCCCATCCAGCCGCGATCGATCACCACCGATTCCACCGCGAGGAAGATGACGCCGGGCTCGATGTCGTTCTATCGGTTGGACACGCCGGCGTCGGCGGCATCGGTGACGATCCGGTTCGCGGCGCCTGGGGGAACGGCGTTGGCGGCGACACTCAAGCCGCAGCTCGCGATCTTCCGGCTGCCTGCCGGCCAGTGACAAGGAGTTCATCATTCCCGCGACCGAGGAAACGCGCCCGTCATTCCCGCGGCCGCCGACTCTACCCGTCATTCCCGCTTGCGCGAGAATGACGAACGGCTTGAAACTGACGAACGACTTGAATAGGGTGCCTCGGCGACCATGCTCGACGATCCTCGGGGACGTGCAGTAATCCCGGTTCGCAGCGCCTCCAGTGGCTCCGGCGTAGCATTGCAGCATGCGCCAGACCGCGCGCCACCCACTCTTCCGCAGGATCGATGCGAAATACCGCCCACGCCCTGATCGCCTCCGCCTTTGCGACATTCGCAGCGTCTTCCGTCTGCGCGCAGGCGCCGGCCATGCTGCAGCCGCCCGCCGCGAACGATCCCGTTCAGGTCCTCGCCAGCCGCCTCGACCTCGCGCGCTACAAGGCCACGATCAAGGGGCTCACGCAATTCGGTGATCGACGGCAGGGCACCGATCGCAACGCCAATGCGGTGACATGGATCGAGATGCAGCTCAAGGGCTACGGCTGCGCCAACGTCGAACGAATCACCTATGATTACCAGCCGGCAGCACCCGCCGCGCCCACGCTCGACAGCGCCGGTCGCGCCGCCGCGGCCGCCACACGCGCGCAGGCCGCCACGTTCGGAAGCGCGCAGGGTGGGGGACGGATGCGCGGGGTGCGCACGCGCACGGGTGTGAACATCGACTCGCTTGCGCAGAAGGACCTCACACTCCGCGCGCTGAACTCGCAGCCCACGAAGCCCGGCATGCGGCAGGAGATCGTCTGCACGAAGGTCGGCAGCACGCACCCCGGGGAGATGTACATCATCGGGGCCCACATGGACGGTCACGGCTGGGGCGAAGCGGCCAACGATGACGGATCCGGCACCGCGCTCGTCATGGAGCTCGCCCGCATCATGAGC
>JBBQFW010000228.1:0-6512 GCA_038322445.1 Gemmatimonadales bacterium | reverse complement strand
CCAGGACGGCCACGCAGTTCGGGACGCCCGCACTTGCGGCGCTCGGCATCGGCCATCGCGTCGAGAGCTGGCTGTTCATGATCGCGGTCGGATTTGGCGCGGCCACCGCAGCGATCGTGGGGCAGAACCTCGGCGCTGGGCGACCGGATCGTGCCGCACGCGCGGGATGGCTATCGGTCGCCTTCTGCTCGGGCTTCGGGATCATCGCCTGTGTCGTCGAGCTCCTCATTCCGGAGCACTTCGCCGCCATCTTCAGCCACGATCCGGCCGTGATCGCCGAGGCGACGCGCTACCTCCGGATCGCGGCGTTTTCACAGCTTGGCATCTGTGCGGAGATTGTGCTCGAGGGTGCGTTGGGTGGGGCGGGGCATACCCTGGCGCCGATGCTGACGTCGACGTCGATCACCGCGCTCCGCATTCCACTCGCGGCGTGGGCCGCGTCGCGGTATGGTAGTGCCGGACTGTGGTGGACCATCGCGCTCACGGCGCTCGCGCGCGCCGTGGGCATGATGAGCATCTGGTACGCCGGCCGGTGGAAGCAGACGTCGATCGCCTGAGGTGGACCGCATGACACGCATCATCACGCTGCTCACGGATTTCGGCACGGCCGATGGCTACGTCGGCGAGATGAAGGGTGTGCTGGCCGCGACGGCGCCTGGCTGCATGCTGGTCGACATCGCCCACGATGTCGCGGCGCACGATGTCGAGGCGGGACGCCTTGCCGTCGCCCGGTACTGGCATCGCTTTCCGGTGGGAACGGTGCACGTCGCGGTGGTCGATCCTGGTGTGGGGGGAACGCGGGCCGCCATTGCCGTGGAGAGTGAGGGGCGACTGCTCGTCGGGCCCGACAACGGCATCCTCTCACCCGCCATGCTGTACCAGGGCGCGCGATGCGTCACGCTACCCGTGCCGACCTCCGCCGCGCCAACGTTTCACGGCCGCGACGTGTTCGCGCCCGTCGCGGCCCAGTTGGCGACCGGCATTCCGATCGATTCGCTCGGCGCGCTCTGCGGCGATCCGGTCGTGCGACGAACGCCGGAGCCAACGCGAAGCGCCGACGGCTCCACCAATGGCGTCGTCATCTCGATCGATCGCTTCGGCAATCTCGTGACGAACCTGATCACGCGTCGTACCGGTGTGATCGAGATCGAAGGGACGTCCATCACGCTCGGGCGGACTTACGCGGACGTCGCGACCGGCGGGATGACAGCGCTGATCGGATCAAGTGGGCTCGTCGAGATCGCGGTGCGAGACGGATCGGCAGCAGAGCGGCTCGGCGTGCACCGCGGTGCCAGGGTAGTCCTGCGCGCATCGGTGCTGAGTTAGTGGCCATCCTGAAACCGTGCTTCCAGGTGCGTTCGTCTTTCCCGCGCACGCAGGAATCCACGTTCCCAGAGCCCAAATGGATTCCCGCTTTCGCGGGAATGACGAGTTTCAGGATGGAGAGCAGTTAGCGCGACGGCTTGAACTTCTCCATCGAGGAGGTGCCGGGCCCGGAATCCGAAACGATGCGGCCGCGGAAGACCTCGCCCTTGAGTGGATCCATCGCGCCCGAGCCGTGATGAAGCTCGGACGCCAGCTCGCCGCCGGTCAGGACCACCAGCATCGTGTAGTACATCCACGACAGCAGCGCGATGACGCCGCCGATGGTGCCGTACGTCTTGTTGAACGACCCGAAGTGCTGCACGTAGAGCCGAAAGATCAGCGTCGCCGCGATCCAGAGCGCCGTCGTCACGATCGACGCGATGATCACATGCGTCCACCGCTGCTGCACGTTGGGAAGGATCTTGAAGAGCGCCACGCAGAGTGCCACCACCAGCGCCATCGCGACGAGGAGCTGCAGCACCATGAAGAGCATGACGCCGAATCCGCCGAGATGAAACGTTCGGCCTGCCCACGCCGAGACGGCCTCGCCGTCGAGGAAGACGAACGTGGCCGCAATGACAATGACGCCGGCCAGCACCAGGCACGCCAGCCGCAACGCGATGCGCTTCCAGAGCGGCCGGGTCTCGCTCACGTCGTACGCGATGTTGAGCGCGTCCATCAGCGTGCCGAAGATGCTCGACCCCGACCAGCCAGCGAGCAGTGCCCCCAGCGACATCACGCCGGCACCGCCACTCGACGTAACGATCTCGGTGAGTGTCTTCCGCAACAGCGAGAGCGCGTCAGCCGGCAATATGGTCGACAGCCGCCCGAGGAGCGCCTCCATGAGCTGGTGCCCGTTTCCGAGCAGGCCGAGGAGCGGCGTGAGGAAGAGGAGGAGCGGAAACAGCGAGAAGAAGAAGTAGTACGCCGTCTCCGCCGCAAGCGACGGAATGCGATCCTTCCCGATTTCCTTGAATGTCTTCTTGACGAGCGGTACGACGTTGTAGCCCAGGATGATCATGGCCCGCTGTCGGGCAAGGGGCGGGCCAAGGCGGGCACGGCCCGCCAGCGCGCCTACCGTGCGGCGCGCTGGATCTCGATGGCGCCGAAGAACGTCTCCGCGTGCACCTTCAGCTTGAACGGCGCGGTGTCGTAGTTGGTCGAATACCAGGCGTCGTCACGCTTCACGAGGCCCGCGTGGTCGAATCCGGCGGCCACGCGCTGCACCTCTACCCGGACCCCCACATCGGCGGGCACATGAAGCGTCAGCTTGCCCACCGCAAGGCGCGTCGCCACGCTGACGTCGTGAGTCCAGGTGCCGTTGAAGTCGAGGTCGACGCTGCCGAGGCCTCCGCGCACCCGGATCTGGTCCGCGTTGGCGTTCGCAAGGAGGCGACCGGTGAAGTCCGCGGCACCCACGTTCACCTCGAGGTCGCGCATGCGCACCCGGTTCGGCCGGGAGAACAGCAGCATCGCGTCCGCGGCCCCGCACTCGAGGCGTACCGACTGCAACGACATCTCGCCAAGGTCGAGGGTCGCCTGCGTCCCGCCGAATTCCATCTCCAGGTCGAGCGGGACGCTGCGCGGCAGCGTGAGCCGCAGTTCCCCGGATTCGCCACCGGACACCTGCACTCGGCCGCCGCGTGATTCGAGTCCCAGGGACGTGGTGTGCTGCTCCGCATCGTGCCGATGCAGCGGCGTCCCGCGTGTTTCGTCATAGCGCAGGTGCATCGCATACAAGGTGGGATCGCTCGTGCCGCGGACATCCACCCGTCCGGCGCCGTACAGGACGCGAATCCGCTGCGGCAGCGTGTCGCGTAGCTGGCGCGAGATGTCCACATTGCGCCAGAGTGGCGCGGACTGCGCGCGCACGCCGGCAGGGAGCAGCGCAAGGACGGCCGCGGCAACACGAGCGATTCGCACTACCGGACCTCCCTCACGCCCGACGTACGCCGAGCCGCAACGACGCCGGCCACCGGTGTCGGCGTCTGCCAGGCGGCAAGCTCGATTGGGCGCGTGCCCCCGGCAACGCGACGATGGGTCCCCGCACGCGACAGGATGGCCGCACCGAGCCCGAGTGTCATCGCGGCCCATGTCGCGGCAACCGCCGCCGCGCGGATGATCACGGACGCATAGGGCGCGGAGGTGAGGAACGATGCAACGAGCCAGAGCGCAAGGAATACCGACACCCCAACGAAGAGTGCGGCGAGCGCACGACCGCGCGCGGAGGCCGTTCCGCCGCGCCAAAGCCCATCGCCCACAAGGCGGCACACCGCGAGAAACCCGAGTGTCGCGAGTCCGGCCACCGCAATGCCGTATGCGACCACCGCGAATGGGATCAGCAGAACGCCGATGATCGTCAGCGCGAGGGCGCAGATCAGCACGAGCAGGCCAGGCAGCACAAGGAGCTGGCCGAGCACCCCATACCAGAAGGCGCGTCCGAATCGCCCCTGAAGCGTCAAGACGACCTCATCCAGGTTCGGACCGGCAAAAAGAAAAACGCCAACCGCGATGACGAGCAGGATGGCGAATGAACCCGCGACGGCCTTCACCGAATCCGCCGTCCGCTGCGCCGCGCTCCGCTGGTCGGCGAGGGCTCCCGCGGGGCTGACGAGCGCAGGAAGCACCGACATCGCACGCATCTCGCCATCCACCTGGCCACTATCGGCGATGACCCGACCGCCGACGGCAAGTGCGTCGCCCGTCACGACGCCGCCGTGATGAACCTTGACGTCGCCGGCGAGGCTGACCACCGACCCGTCCACGCGACCAAACACATCAACCGGACCACGAGCGACGACCGTTCCCTTGACCGTCGTTCCCGCCGCGACACTGCGCGCGCCGGGCGCAACGCTGTCGGCCGGAGGAAGCAACGCAACGTGCTCACCAACCCGCAGGCGCTCGAGGTCGCGATCGTTCGCGCCCCTCGGTACCTGCTGCGACCGAAGCAGGAGCGGTGCGACGACGAGGACGGTGGCGAAGACGGCCGACCGGCCGCTCATCCTACTTGGTTGCTGGCGGTTGCCAGACGCCGGATGCCGGCGACGGTGCCGACGGCAGCCAGGAGAAATCCCGCCAGCAGAAGCGACACACCAACGGCGCCGGTTGACTGGAGGGCGGCGAGTGCACTCTCGCCAAGCAGCGCGAGAGTCGCCTCGCGCGCGGCGCCGAGTACCGCCGTCCGGACCTTGTCACCCAGCAACCCGGTGATGAAGACCGCGGCGTCACCCTGGGTAGCGAGCCAGACCATGGCCACGGTGAGCAGGCCCGCCGCCGAGGCGAACACGGCGACTGCCGCAGCGCGCGCCGCACCAGGCCCCGGCATCCATTGGGCGACCGAATCGCGCGCCGCAACGTGGACCGGGATAAACACCGGCACCTGCGCCATCACCCGGTCCGCAAGGCGTGAATCGGGTGCGAAATGGGGCAGGGATTCCAACGCATCGACCACGAATCGTGCGTCCTCGTACCGAAGGTGGCAGTCGGGACACTCTTCGAGATGGTCGCGCAAAGGGACGACGCCGAATCCGGCTTCGCCGTCGACCAGCAGGTCGATTTCGTCGGGGAGGAGGTGTCTATGGTTCATGGCATCTGCACCCTGTACGGGGAGTGGGCGTTGCAGGTTTCAACAGCGAAAATACGGGCGTCGGGGGACGATCTCATTCCCGGGTGTGCTCCAGGGCAGTGCGGAGCTCGTGCCGAGCGCGGTGGATGTATGTCTTGACGGTGCCGAGGGGGAGGTCGAGGGTACTGGCAATCTCCTCGTACGACCTGCCCTCCACATGCCGCAGCATGATACAGGAGCGATATTCGGGGCGCAGTGTGGCTATCGCCTTCTCGATCGCGCTGCCGAGCTCTTTCGCCTCCATTTCCTCGAGGGCATTCTCGGCGTCATCTCCGATGTCGAAGCGGCTCGCCTCGACTGCTTCCTGGGTCGCCGCGTGGGGGGACCCATCGATGCTGATCGTGTCCAGCCGTCGTCGGCGCAGGTGGTCGATGGCGACGTTGTTGGCAATCTTGAACAGCCAGGAGGAGAACTTGAAGTCGGCCCGGTAACGGTCCAGGTGCGACAGCACCTTCACGAACGTGTCCTGCGTGAGGTCTTCGGCGAGCTCGCGGTCGCGCACCATGCGGAAGATCAGCGAGAAGACGGGACGCTCGTAGCGCTTGATCAGTTCGCGATGCGCAGCCTCGCGGCCCTCGAGGGCGAGGGCAACGACGTCAGCATCGGGAAGGTTTGCGAGGTCGAGGGCGCGGAGCATCTGGGAAGGCGGGGGCCGCGCAGCTCAACGTGAGCTCTCGTCGCGCTGGCAGATAAAGTACGCGCCCCCCGCGCCGCAATCCAGACGCATGCTTGCCCAGCATCCTGCGCGCGGCGACCTTACGACGATGTACGACACGGACGTGGAATCGGCGCGCGCGAATCAAGCGGCCGAGGGGGGCAGCGAGAAGCGCGCATATGTGCGCACGGTGTTCGAGCAGATTGCGCCGCGCTACGACCTGCTGAACCACCTGCTCAGCCTCAACATCGACGTGCTGTGGCGGCGGCGAGCGCTGCGCACGCTCGAATGGACGCGCACGCCACGGGGCACGTTCCTCGACGTCTGCGCCGGAACGCTCGACGTATCCGCCGAGCTCGCGAAGCAGGTGGGTTTTGCCGGATTCGTGGTTGGGGCGGATTTCGCGGTCCCGATGCTGCGCGCGGGTGCCGGCAAGTCACCGGCGAATCGAGTCGGCGCGGTCGGCGCGGATGCGCAGCTTCTCCCACTGTCCGATGCGTCGGTGGATGGGGCGACCGTCGCGTTCGGTATCCGCAATGTCGCCTCGCTCGATGTGTGCCTCCGCGAAGTGCACCGTGTGCTGCGGCCCGGGGCGCGGTTCGTGATTCTGGAGTTCACCACGCCGAAGTCGTTCGTCGTTCGGACGTTCTATCACTTCTACTTCCACAAGGTGTTGCCCTTCGTGGGCGGCATCATCAGCGGGCACCGCACGGCGTACAAGTACCTGCCGAAGTCCGTGGCGAATTTCCCCGCCGAGCCGGAACTTGCGCGTCGCATGACGGCCGCGGGATTCATGGACGTGAAGTGGGAGTCGCTGAGCCTGGGTATTGCGGCAATCCATGTCGGCGCGAAGCGCGTAGCCTGAGG
>JBBQFW010000227.1:0-6566 GCA_038322445.1 Gemmatimonadales bacterium | reverse complement strand
CTACATCGGCGGGTGGGAAGCAGCAATCGATCGGCTGGCCGAGCGCGTTCCGGCGCTGCAGGGAGTGTACAAGCCCGGCGAGCACCGGATCCTCACCGCGGTCTACACGCAGGTGTCCGGGCAGTTCGGCAACGTGGTGCCCAAGGTGCTCAGCCTCGTCGAGGTGCTCGTCAGCCTGTTTTCCGTGATCGTGATGGGGCTCTACCTGTCCATCCATCCGGCGATGTACCGCGAATGGCTGATCGCGCTCTTCCCGCCGCGTCACCGCGATCTCGTTCGCGACGTGCTGTCGGACTGCGCAAGCTCGCTGCGCGCCTACATCGTCGGTCTGCTTCTCACGATGACGTTCCTCGGCACGCTCACCGCGCTTGGCCTGAAGGTGCTGCACGTGCCGTATTACGTCACGTTCGGCGTCTTTACCGGACTTGCGACGATCGTCCCGTTCTTCGGTACGCTGCTGGCGACGACGTTGCCCGCCCTCTTCGTGCTCACGGGCGCCAACGGTGGCTCGAATGCGCTCTGGGTCATCGGACTCGGCATCCTGGTGCACTTGATCGAAGGCAACCTGGTGTCGCCTTACATCATGCAGCGGCAGGTCGACCTCCCGCCTGTCCTGACCATCGTCTTCGTCCTCATCGTCGGCAAGCTGCTCGGGCCGCTCGGCCTGCTCGTCGCCGTGCCCGGTCTGGCGGTCATCATGGTTATCGTGAAACGCATCCTCCTCTCGCGCATCTATGAAGGCCTCGGCTTCCGCCGCACCACGCGTGAGCGGCCGCTCATCCTTCGGCTGCCGGTGTCGCAGGGCGGTGTGATCATGCCGGCTGCGCCGGCTGATGTCGTGGGCATGCTCGAGCGCCTCGCCGTGGCCGCCGCCTAGCGACTTACTGAACGTCCCACCAATGACCCGCAACCTTCGCTACCTCATTCTCGCCGACGGCCTGTTCGGGCCGGAGGAATCGAAAACCGCCAACGCATGCATCCGCTACACCCCCGAGCGTGTCGTCGGCATCATCGACACAACCAAGGCCGGTAGCACGGCGCAGCAGGTGCTGGGCTTTGGCGGCGACATCCCCGTGGTTGGCACACTCGAGGAGGGTCTTGCGCTCGGACCGAACGCCCTCGTCATCGGCATCGCGCCGGCCGGAGGCCAACTTCCTGAGGCATGGCGGCGTCTCCTGGCGGGCGCCATCGAGAACCGGCTCGAGATCTGGAGCGGGCTGCACACCTTCATCGGGGATATCCCCGAGCTGGCGGCGCTCGCGAAGCAGCACAACGTCGCCATTCACGACCTCCGTCGGCCGCCCGCCAGGTTGACCGTCGCGAACGGCCGCGTGCGCGGCGTTGCGGCGACTGTCGTGCTCACGGTCGGCACGGATTGCAACATCGGCAAGATGACGACGCAGCTCCAGCTGCTCGGCGCACTCCGCGATCGCGGTATCCGCACGAATTTCGCCGCCACAGGGCAGACCGGCATCCTCGTCGAAGGTCGAGGCATCGGTGTCGACGCCGTGGTGGCCGACTTCATTGCCGGTGCGGCCGAGCGTCTGGTACTCGAGTGTGCGGAGGGAGCGGACCTTGTGCTCGTGGAGGGCCAGGGTTCCATCATCCATCCGAGCTATTCCGGCGTCACGTACGGCCTGTTGCATGGATCGCTGCCGCACGCGCAGGTGCTGTGCGCGCAGCCGTCGCGCACCGCGATCAACCGCTGCGAATGGGTGAAGATTCCGCCGCTGCTCGACTTCGTGCGCCTGAGCGAGGCGGTCGCAGCACCGCTGCGTGCGGCGCCCGTCATCGGCATCTCGTTGAACACGTACGATCTCGACGAGGACACCGCGCTGCGCACCATCGAACGGGTGCGCAACGAGACCGGCCTGCCCACAACCGATACTGTTCGGTTTGACGCGGCGCCACTCGTGGATGCCATCGCGACATATCACCGCACGCGACCGCGCTGATCTGGCGGTCTGCGGTAATTCACTTCGGCGTGCGGCATTTTGGTGACGCGTCGCGGGGCGGCATGGCGCATTGTGCGCCATGCCATACGCACTCGTCGTCGACAATCTCTGGAAGAGCTATACGGCTGGTGTGCGCGGTTGCTCGGTTCGCGTCTGGGCGCTTCGCTCGTGCTCGATGCACCTCACCCTCGGTGAACGCGTCGCGATAGTAGGGGGTCCCGGATCCGGCAAATCCACCCTCCTCCAGTGCATTGCGGGCACCCGCCGCGCTGATGCCGGCCGGATCAGCGCCCTGCTCCCCATGCGGTGCGTGCAGGGCGGACAGTGGTGCGAGCAGGATGGGCGTCTTGCCGCTCCATCGCTGCTCCTGCTGGACGCGGTCGACACCACCGTCATGCGGCACTTCCGCCACGGCTCCCTGGTCGTCACGTCGCGCGACGTGGCGAGTGTGCATTCATTCGTCGACCGGGTCCTGCTGCTGCGCGACGGGCGACTCAGTGCGATCACGCGAACCGCGGTTCGCCGGGTGGCGGAACCTCGCCCCATGCCAGTGAGCGGGTCGAATGCACGTTGACCAGCGCAACGTTGTTCCTCTAGCTTAGCTTGCCGCCATGTCACGCCCAGTGCTCCTTTTGCAGGCAGCGGTAGCCACCATCGATCACCGACCGCGGACACTCGCCGAGTGGCGCAGGAGCGGGGTGGACTATGCGGTCGACAAGGGTATCGACGTCGGTGGTGTGCTCCTTTCGATCTTCGCGCTGTGGTACTTCATCCGCTTCCTGTCGCAGCGCATCGAGCGGTGGGGCACCGATGGAAACGACCACCTCGGCACCGCGCGTGAGCAGCGTGCGAAGACGGCCGCGAAGCTCGTGCGCAGCCTCGGGCGGGCCATCCTTACGGTGGTGGGCGTCCTCATGGTGCTCAACCAGCTCGACTTCAACATCTCGCCGCTGCTGGCGAGTGCTGGGGTGGTGGGTCTCGCCATTTCGTTCGGTTCGCAAAGCCTCGTGCGCGACTATGTCACGGGATTCTTCCTCCAGCTCGAGCACCAGTTCGCCCTCGGTGACGTCATTCGTGTGGGCGCGGTGGAGGGTTCGGTCGAGAACATCACGCTTCGTCTCGTCTACCTGCGTGATGCGAGCGGCGCCCTGCACATCATTCCGAATGGGCAGATCGCGCAGGTCACCAACCTGACACGTTCGTGGGGTCGGGTGGCGGTAGACGTCGAGGTATCGTGGCGTGATGCAGACCGCGCCACGGAAGCCATGCAGGCGGCGGCGAAGTTGCTCGGCGACGATCCGGCGTGGGCGGATTCGCTGCTCGATCCGCCTCGCGTCACCGGCATCGAGAAGATCGCCGGTGGCGGGGTGACACTGCGTATGATCGCCCGCGTCGATCCCTACCGCCGGGACGATGTCGCCCGCGACATGCGCGCTCGCATCAAGGCGGCGATGGATGCGGTGGGGCTCGCGACGTTCATCCCATCGCTGCCGCCACTGGCGTAGTTTTCCCCGTGCAGTGCGTCGCCTCGCACCACCGCCTGCCGTCTCCCGTCTCCCGTCTGCCGCCTTGTCCGAATTCCGCCTCTACAACACGCTGACGCGCCGGGTCGAGCCATTTGCTCCGGCCGATGGCGCGACTGTGCGCATGTACACCTGCGGTCCCACGGTGTACAACCCGGCCCATCTCGGGAATTTCCGGACGTTCCTCTTCGAGGATCTCATGCGGCGCGTGCTCGCGTTGCGCGGGTGGCGCGTGCATCAGGTGATGAACCTCACCGACGTGGACGACAAGATCATCAAGCGTGCGCTGGAGCAGGGAAAAACGATCACGGAGGTCACGGAGCCCGTGATCGTGGTCTTTCATCGCGATCGCGAGTACCTGCGCATCCAGGCGGCCGAGCAGTATCCCAAGGCGACAGACTTCATCCCGCAGATGATTGCGCTGGTCGAGCGGCTAATGGCGCGCGGCGTGGCGTACCAGGCGGAGGACGGCTCCGTCTACTTTGCGATCGCGCGCTTTCCCGGATACGGCCGCCTGTCGCGCCTGGACACGCGCGAGATCAAGTCGGGCGCGCGCGTCCTCCAGGACGACTACAGCAAGGAGAACGCGCAGGACTTCGCTCTGTGGAAGTCGGCGAAGCCCGAGGACGAGGCGACGGGTGCGGCGTGGGATTCGCCGTGGGGGCGCGGCAGGCCGGGCTGGCACCTCGAGTGCTCCGCCATGGCGATGGACCTGCTGGGCGAAACACTCGACCTGCATTGCGGCGGCATCGACCTGATCTTCCCGCATCATGAGGACGAGATCGCGCAGAGCGAAGCGGCCACCGGGGTTCAGTTCTCACGGGTCTGGTGCCACGGCGCCTTCCTGCTCACCGAGGGCGCGAAAATGGCGAAGCGCGTCGGCAACGTGAGCACCGTCGCGGGGCTGCGTGAAGCGCGCTTCTCGGCCGCGGCATTGCGGCATTTCGTCTTCAATACCCATTACCGGAAGGAGCTGAACCTTTCGGAGGAGGCGTTGGAGGCGTCGCGGCAGGCGGTACGTCGCGTGGGAGACTTTGCCGCGCGATTGAATGGCGACGCGGCGCTGGCATTAGGCGGCACGGCGGAGCTGGCAGCGGCGGCGGATGAGGCGGTGCAGCAGGCTGAGGCGGCGCTGTTCGACGACCTGAATGGTCCGGAGGCGCTGGCGGCGCTGTTCGATTTCATTCGGCGTGCGAATGCGGAGCTGGACCGCCGTGGTGGCGATGCGGCGGCGGTGATCCGGGCGCGTGAGGCATTTGCTCGTATCAACAGCGTGCTCGACATCGTGCCCGAGGAAGAGGCGGCCGACGCCGAGCTGACCTCGTGGATCGAGGAGCGAATCGGGGCGCGCCGACAGGCGCGTGAGCGGCGGGATTTCACGGAAGCGGACCGCATTCGTGCCGAGCTCAGCAATCGGGGGGTAGTGATTGAAGATGCGGGAGGGGAAACCCGGTGGAAGCTGGGGTAAGTGCTGTCGGTTGGTCGGCTTGACTCACCCCATCCGCTCAACTATGCTACGGGTCTCGCGCTGAAACGGCCGTCTGCTGACGTAGCTCAGTTGGTAGAGCACCTGATTTGTAATCAGGCGGTCGCGAGTTCGACTCTCGCCGTCAGCTCTTCGGGTGGTTGTTCGAGCGTGTCATGACGCCGGAGCGCGAGTGATGTTGGTGAGGTTCCTGAGTGGCCAAAAGGATCAGACTGTAAATCTGACGGCGCAAGCCTTCGAAGGTTCGAATCCTTCCCTCACCATGCGCCTTGAAGGTCATCGTGGCGTTGCACAGGCGGGATGGTAATTCGCGGGAGTAGCTCAGCTGGTAGAGCGCAAGCCTTCCAAGCTTGATGTCGCGGGTTCGAGCCCCGTCTCCCGCTCTGGTGATTGGACGAGTGTTGTGTTGGGAAGCCAGCCGCCGCGCGGCACGCGGCGGCTTCCCTGTGTCTGGGGAACATTTCCGGGCAATTGTGGGTTTGTGTGGAGCGTGGACGTGTAGCTCAGTTGGTAGAGCACACCCTTGGTAAGGGTGAGGTCATCGGTTCAATCCCGATCACGTCCTCTGCAGGTGGGCCGCAGGTCGAGTGGACCGGCGGGAGAGGTGGCGAGGCGCTGCAGTGGATATGGCGTGCTTGCAGAGGTTCCATACTGGCCGCTGGGAGACGAATCCGTCTTCTGGGGGCTACTGGTTGTCCAACCCTTTTGCGTTTCGGTATCGGTCATGGGAAAGGCAAAGTTCGAGCGCACCAAGCCGCATGTGAACGTGGGCACGATTGGCCACGTGGATCACGGGAAGACGACGTTGACGGCGGCCATCACGGCGATCCAGGCGGTGAAGGGGTTGGCGTCGGCGGTGGCGTTCGACCAGATCGACAAGGCGCCGGAGGAGAAGGCGCGCGGCATCACGATCGCGACGGCCCACGTGGAGTACGAGTCGGACAAGCGGCATTATGCGCATGTCGACTGCCCGGGCCACGCGGACTACGTGAAGAACATGATCACGGGGGCGGCGCAGATGGATGGCGCCATCCTCGTGGTGAGCGCCGCGGATGGTCCGATGCCGCAGACGCGCGAGCACATCCTGCTCGCCCGCCAGGTGAACGTGCCGTACGTGCTGGTGTTCATGAACAAGGTGGACATGGTCGACGATCCGGAGCTGCTGGAGCTGGTCGAGCTCGAGGTCCGTGAGCTCCTCTCCGCGTACAAGTTCCCGGGCGACGACACGCCGATCATCAAGGGCTCGGCGCTGAAGGCGCTGGAGTCGAAGGATCCGAACAGTGAGTGGGGGCTGAAGATCGGGGAGCTGATGGATGCGCTGGATACGTACATCCCGCAGCCGAAGCGCGACATCGAGAAGCCGTTCCTGATGCCGGTCGAGGACGTGTTCTCGATCACGGGGCGCGGGACGGTGGCGACGGGCCGGATCGAGCGGGGCGAGATCAAGGTGCAGGAAGAGGTGGCGTTGATCGGGTTCAACTCGGACAAGAAGACGGTCGTCACGGGTGTGGAGATGTTCCGCAAGCTGCTGGACAGCGGCCAGGCGGGGGACAACGTGGGCCTCTTGCTGCGCGGCGTGAACAAGGAAGACATCGAGCGGGG
>JBBQFW010000226.1:0-6580 GCA_038322445.1 Gemmatimonadales bacterium | reverse complement strand
ATCTCCAGAGGAGGCGGTGATGCCGCGCGGTGACGAGTTGAACGAAGAGCTCCGATTCTCCGATCGCGACGATGACGTCGATGATCTTGGCTATGGCGGCGGCGGATCGTCGTCCTATGACGACGATGACGAGGAGGATGGTGGCTGGACCACCCACAAGGACGACAGCGACGACCTGTGGGACAGCACCGACGATGCCGACGAGGATGACGAGGAAGGCCTCGCCACCCCGGTGGTCGATGCGGAGGACGAAGAGGAGGAAAGTCCCCTCGTCGTTGCCCGTGCCCCCAAGTCGGGCGGCAGTGGCCGGCCCATCAACCCGCCCTCGGTGCCGAGCAAGCCGGCAAAGCCCGCGGTGGCCAAGGAGCCTGTTACGGCATCGAGGCATTCGGCGATCAAGGAACCGGGAAACCATACCTCGGTGAACCGCGGGTCCGCATTCCCGGCCTCGGGTGGCGGTGCCACGGGAGGAAAGAGCGCCAGCACCTCGGCCAAGTCCAGTGCACCGGCCAGGACTGCCAAGGCTCCTGCCAAGGCGAAGGCTCCAGCCAAGGCGACGGCTCCAGCCAAGGCGGCGGCTCCGGCCAAGTCCGCTCCGCCCGCGAAGAAGGCCGCACCGGCGAAAAAGGCGGTGCCAGTCAAGAAGGCAGCGGCCAAGAAGACCCCGGCCAAGGCACCCGTGAAGAAGATGGCTCCGGCAAAGAAGGCCGCTCCGAAGAAAGCGGCGGCAAAGAAGGCTCCCGCCAAGGCGCCAGCGAAGAAGGCAGCGCCAGCAAAGAAGGTCGCCAAGGGCAAGCGCCGTTAGCAGCAGTCACCAGGGTACGAGAAGGGGTGGGGCCAACGGCCCCACCCCTTTTCCGTTATCTTCTTCCGCTATGCCGGAACCGACCGCTTCACCCGTCGCGCTCTTACGCGCGCACTCGCGACACGCTCCCTGGAACGCCCGTGGCCTCGCGGCGCACGTCACCGCACTCGTCGACGCCGCCGGCATTCGCCCCACGAATGCCTCGGCCCGCTCGGCGCCGAGTGCGCGCTCGGTGCGGTTCTACGTGGCGAATGGACTGCTGGCACGCCCCGAAGGGGCCGGCACCGCGGCGACGTACAACTACCGCCACCTGCTCCAACTGCTCGCCATCAAGATCCGCCAGCGCGAAGGCGCCACGCTGGAGACGATCAAGGGCGAGATGACGGAGGTCACGGGCGACATCCTCGAACGACGGGTCGCCGCTTCACTGGCGCCCGCGCTCGGCGCCCACGCCGATCTTGCCGTCCGCAACACCGACGACGACCGATCAGCGAGTTGGCGCCGGGTTCCGGTCGCCGACGGCATCGAGATTCACGTCCGTGATGATTCGCCGGCGGCGCGCGACGAGGCTCTCGTCGCCATGCGCGAGGCCGTTCGTGCCGCACTGGGGCGCGCCGATATCCGCTAGTCTAGAGGAGTCTCGACAGCAACGCCGCGCCGTTCTCGATGACGTGATCGTACCACGGGCGCTTGGTGAACTCCGCCAGCGTGATCTCCTTCGAGCGCGTGAGGTCGTCGGCAAACGTCGCATCCAGCTTCGCGCCGAACGGCGCATCGAGGGACACAAAGTTCGACTCGTTGTTGAACGCCAGCGAGCGGTTGTCGAAGTTCATCGAACCCACGGATCCCCACTTCCCGTCCACGATGAACGTCTTCGAGTGCATCATGGCCGGCTGGTATTCGTAGATCCGCACACCGGCCCTCAAGAGTTCCTCATAGCGTGAGCGGCCGGCCCACCACGTGGTCTTCACGTCGGTCTCCTTGCTCACCGTGAGGATGCGCACGTCCACGCCGCGCTTGCGCGCTTCAATCAGCAGCTTCCGGAAATCGTCGTCGGGCACGAAGTACGAGGCGGACACGTACAGTGTCCGTCGCGCACTCGCGATCGACAAGGCGATGAAGCGTTCCGCGGGCGTGCTGCCCGTGGTCGGCGAGGCGAAGAAGATGCCAGCCTTCATTCCGCCATCGACCTCGGTGAATGCGCGCTTCGGAAAGAACGTGTCGCCCGCGATGAGCTCACCGGTACATTCCGCCCACGCGGAGGCGAACGCCGCCTGCAGCCCCATCACCGACGGGCCTTCGAAGCGCACGTTGCTGTCGCGCCACTGGTCCGGATGCCGCCCGTCCCCGAGCCAGTAGTCGGCGAGGCCGAAGCCGCCGGTGTACCCGATCTCGCCGTCCATCACCACCACCCGTACGTGGGAGCGATCGCCAAAATTGTGGAGCGTGTACCAGTGAACCTGTCGCAGCAGCCCGATCTCCACACCCGAGGCACGGATGCTGTCTGCCCACTCCTTCTTCAGGTTCATCGAGCCGAAGGCGTCGAGCACGAACAGCACCCGCAGGCCTTCGCGTGCCTTCTGCTTGAGGATCGCGGCCATCGTGTCCGCCACCGCGCCCGGCTGCGAGTAGTACATCTGCACGGTGATGGTGCGCTTCGCGGCGCGCAGGTCCACCCAGAGACGCTTGTAGACGTCGCCGTTGTTGACCTCCTCGGCCTTGTTCCCCGACGTCAGCTTGAGCCCCGTGTAGAGCTCCGTCATCCGGGCGAACAGCGAGTCGTCGATGGCCGGCAGGCCTTGCTTCTTCCCGATGGCGACCACCGCATTCACCGGCGTACCGCGCGTGATTGATTGAACGCCGATCAGCGCCAGCGCTGTGACGAGCAGGACGCCAACCACGACGCCGACGCGCTTTACCCTGAGCAGTTTTCGCATTTGGTGGTTCGACATAACATACTTCATGCCAAGAGGGCCGAGTCCGGTTTGCGATGTCGCTCCGTGAACGGCCCCAAAGGAGCTGAATGGACTTCGCCGGACGCAGTGTCGTACTCACCGGAGTGGGACGAGAAGGACAGGTGGGTGAAGCGGTCGCCCGCGCTTTTGCCGACCTGGGCGCGCGCGTGTTTCTCGTCGACCGCCAGGAGAGCGAGGCACGCGCCCGCGCCGACGCACTCATTGCCGCCGGACGTCGCGCCGCGGGGCTCGGCGTCGATCTCACCGACGAAAACGCGGTGAGTGCACTCGCGGAGCGAGTGCGCGACGCCACCGGCGGACGTCTTCACGCGCTCGTGCATCTCGCCGGCGGCTTCGTGTCGAGCGGTCAGCTCGTCGAGAGCGATGCCTCGCTCTGGAATCGCCAGTTCGCGCTGAATGCGACAACCGCGTACCTCACCGCACGGGCATTCCTGCCGATGCTGCGGTCGTCCAAGGGGGCGATCGTGTTTTTCGCCTCGGAGGCAGTCCTCCCTGGCGGGAAGACGGCAGGGATCTCCGCCTATGCGGCCTCGAAGAGCGCCCTCGTCGCGTTGATGCAGTCCATCGCACAGGAGGAGGCACCACGCGGCGTGCGCGCCAATGCGGTCGCACCGACGTCCATTCGTACCGCGGCCAACATTGCGGCCATGGGGCCGGACGCCGCGTACGTCTCGCGCGAGGATGTCGCGAAGGTCGTGCTCTGGCTCTGCTCCGAAGAGGCTCGCGCCGTGACGGGTCAGACGATTCCCGTGCGCTGACGTGGGCATGAGCCTGGTCGTACGGCGGCGGGCTCCAGCCCGGAGCATCGACCTCGATCGCTCGCTCGAGGCGCTGCCGCTCTTCCGCCTGAGCGATTCTGCGGACGACGACAGCATCGCCTACTCCGACGAGGCGGGAAACCGGTGGCGCGTGCTGCCCAGTCCGGGCGAGCGCATGCCCGGCACCTTCGACCAGGACGTCTACGTCGAACTGCTGCGCCGCTATGCCGAGGCGGACCGCCCTGCCGACGGGGCGATCTCCTTCACGCTGCATGCGTTCCTGCGAGGCATTGGCCGGCGCGTCGACGGTCGCACCTACGACCAGCTTCGCGGCGCGCTGGCGCGCCTGGAGCGCACCACGCTCGAGTCGCAGGGCATGTACGAGACGCCAACGGGTGGCACGACACCGGTGCGATTCACGCTGCTCACTGGTGTCGTCATCGAGCGACGTCGCGTGATGGATCGCGAGCAGCTGCCGCTCTTTCATCCCATCTCCACCGCCGAGCCTGGCGTCGCACGGGTGGTCCTGTCGGCGGTCGTGCGCGAGAACCTGATGGCCGGACACGTCGTGAACGTGTCGGCCTCGGTCTACTGGTCGCTGGCGTCGCCGGTTGCGCGGCGCCTCTACCGGCTGCTCGAGGTTGCCCGGGCAGAGGAGCGTCTCACATGGCGCATCGGCCTCATGAAGCTCGCGGCGCAATTGCCCCTGACCCAGAAGTATCCGTCGCACCTCCAGCGAGTGCTGCAACCGGCCCACGACATGCTGATCGCCTCCGGTGTGTTGAGAAACGCAGTGATGCGACAGCAGCAACGAGAATGGTTCGTCGACTACATGCTCGGCTCCCGGCCAGCCTGACATGATCCGAGGAATGTCCCATGACGACGAGGCTTACCGAACCACTGCGACGCGAGATCGAGATCGATGGTGAGGCCTATACCGTCCTCATCACCGCCACCGGTGTGCGCCTCGCACGCAAGCGGTTTCGCGAGGGGACATTCGTGTCGTGGAAGGCCATGCGCGACATGGAACTGCCGGAAGCTCCTGACATTTAGGCGCCCATCCGCCCGGAATCGGACGGCCATCGGACTGAGGCATTGAGTCTGCAAGGACGGAACACTACGCCGCGGCTGGACGTACTCATGAAGGCACGTTTCCTCAACAGCAGGTTCTGCATGCAACGTCGTCGCATTGCCCTCATCGCAGTTGCCGTCGCCTCGCTTCCGGTTCTGGCGGGTGGCTTTCTCATACAGGATCGGAACGCCACCGACGGCGCGACCGTCCTCAACCAGGTGCTCAGCCTGGTATCACAGCGGTTCGTGGACACCGTCAGCACGGCCGCCCTCTACGAAAAGGCCGCCAAGGGACTCGTGAAGGAGCTCAACGATCCCTACAGCGAGCTCTTCTCCCCCAAGGAACTCGCCAGCTTCTCGCAGCAGACGAACGGCAAGTATGCCGGTATCGGCATGCAGATCGAGAAGCAGGGTGAGTCGATCACGATCAGCAAGGTGTTCCCGCACACGCCCGCCGAGGCCGCGGGCGTACGTGACGGCGACCGCATTCTCTATGTCGACACGCTCTCCACGCATGGGTGGTCCACGCAGCAGGTCTCGGACTATCTGATCGGCAAGGAAGGCACGAAGGTCACGGTGAAGTTCGGCCGTCCAGGCGTCCCCGAGCAGATCACGACGACGTTCACGCGCCAGGTCATCCGCATTCCGGCGGTGCCGTTCGCCATCGTCCTCGACAACCGCATCGGCTACCTGCCGGTGCAGCGCTTCAACGAGACGGCGGCCGAAGAGGTGAAGGCAGCAGTCACTGCGCTACAGAAGGAAGGCGTGAAGGGCGTCATCCTCGACATGCGTGGCAATCCTGGCGGCATCCTGGAACAGAGCATCGTGATGTCGAACCTGTTCCTGAAGCCCGGACAGGAGATCGTCAGCGTGCGCTCGCGCGCCAATGAGACGCAGAGCTATGGCACGCGCGTGGCGCCGGCATTCCCCACGCTTCCCATGGCCGTCCTCACCGACGAATACTCGGCGTCGGCCAGCGAGATCGTCGCCGGGGCACTCCAGGACCACGACCGCGCGTTGCTCGTCGGCCAGACGAGCTTCGGCAAGGGCCTCGTGCAGACGCTTTTCCCGCTCGATGGCGGCTATGCGCTCAAGATCACAACCGCCAAGTGGTATACGCCGAGCGGGCGCAGCATCCAGCGTGAGCGGAAGTTCGTGAACGGCAGGTTCGTCGAGACGCAGCCGGACTCGCTCGAAACCGAAGCAAAGAAGAAGGCCCGCCCGGCGTTTCGCTCGGACGCCGGTCGCGTCGTGTACGGCGGTGGTGGTGTCGCGCCGGACGTGCTCGTCCGCGACGACACGCTCACCATGGCAGAGCAGAACCTGGCGAAGGCGCTCGCACCCAAGTCGCAGGACGTCTACGTCACGCTGTACGACTACTCGCTCGAGCTGTCGCGCACGGCAAAGCCGAACTTCACGGTGCAGCCAGCGTGGCGCGACGAGCTGTTCCGCCGCATCGTGGCCAAGGGCGTGAAGGTGGAGCGTGCGCAGTACGACAGTGCGTCGCGCTACATCGATCGCCTGCTTGACCAGCGCGTCGCGCAGCTCATGGGTGGCGACTCCACCGCAAAGCGTCACGACCTGAAGTTCGATGCGCCACTCCGGGCTGCACTGGATCTCATGGAGAAAGGCAGCTCGCAGAAAGATCTGTTCACGCTCGCCGCCTCGTTACCGCAGGCAAGGGAAGGCAAGGCGGTTTCAGCTGATGTCTCGGCTGGTCGGCCTGATCGCAAGCCTTGAGCGTCGTCATTCGCGCGCGATCGTGTTCGTCATTCCCGCGCACGCGGGAATCCATGTTCAACCGAAACGGGCGCCCGAAAAGGGCGCCTGTTTTACATTTGGTCCATGCGTACACATCGTCCCCTCCTGCTCGCCGCGCTCGCGGTGGCGGGGCTCGTCTCCTGCTCGTCGCACGGCCCTGCGATCGTCACGATTGCCCCGTCCAGTGGAGAGCGGCACCTGTCGAACAT
>JBBQFW010000225.1:0-6598 GCA_038322445.1 Gemmatimonadales bacterium | reverse complement strand
CGCCGGCGACGTCCGAAACGCGGCGCTCGAGGCCTTGCGGATCAACCCGAAGAACCCCGCCGGCCTGCACGTGATGGGAAAGTGGAACTACGAAGTACTGCGCCTCAGCGGGATCACCCGCTTCATGGCGAAGACGTTTCTCGGTGGCAAGGTGTTCGACTCCGCAAACTGGGACGACGCGCAGCGCTACATGGAAGAGTCCGTCGCGAACGACCCCGGCCGTCTCGTGCACCATCTCGACCTCGCGCGCGTGTACGCAGCGCGTGGCAACAAGGAGAAGGCGCGCGAGCAGTACGAGGTCGTGATGAAGGGACCCGTCGGCGACTTCAACGACAAGAAGTACCAGGCCGAAGCCGCCGAAGAGATCAAGGACGTTCGGTAGTCTCTGCCTGAAAGGAGCGCTCCGCCGCCTGCTGCGCCCTGCGGCGGCCGAGTGCCCGCGACAGGCGGCTCAACTCCGCCTGGACTCCCTGCCACGCATCGCTGCCCGCGCCGCGCACGACGCCCCTCGCGGTCCGCGCGCCGCGACGGATGTCCTCGCGCGTTTCAGCACCTGACCGTGGTGCCGTCAGGAGCGCCACACCGGCGCCGAGGCTGATCCCGAGCGCCAGGCCGACGCCAAAGATCGCGACATGCTTCCATTCCATCGCCTCGTCCGCTTCGGGTGTGGACGTGGGCATGCTGGTGGGCCGACGAGCGGAGCGGCCCTGAACTGGTCCGGCGTAGGACATGGTGGATGGGTGAAGGGTCAGTGTTGGTTTGGAAATTGCGTGCCGCGTTTCAGGATTGGTGATCGGTCCGTCGCGTTTCGTGACGTGCCGACCGCGAGCATTGAACCGGGACGTGGTCGGTGCGTGTCGCGTCCCCCGGTGTGCCGTCGCTCCCTGTGGCTCACCAGACACTGAATTCACGTGCATAGGCGTGAGGCCAAGCATGGCTACAAATGGAAAGACCATCCTGCTGGTGGAGGACAATGAAGACAACCGCATCGTTTATTCCACGATCCTTCGCCACTTCGGGTACGAAGTCAGCGAGGCGTTGAATGGCGAGGAGGGTATTGCCAAGGCCCGCTCCGAGAAGCCCGATCTCATCCTGATGGACATCTCCATCCCGATCATTGACGGCTGGGAAGCGACGCAGGTACTGAAGCACGACCCGTCGACGCGCCACATCCCGATCATCGCACTCACCGCGCACGCCCTGGCCTCGGACCGCGAGAAGGCCATGGAAGTCGGATGCGACGGATATCTGGCGAAGCCCTGCGAGCCACGCGCCGTGGTCGCCGAAGTACAGCGATTCCTCGGCAAGGACACACCGACGAATGGCGGATGACGCGCCCGTAGCGGAGAAGCCCTCCGCGGAATCGGAGACCTGCATCCTGATTGTCGACGACCACGAAGACAACATCATGGTGCTGAAGGTCCGGCTCGAAAGCTGGGGATATCGTACCGCCTCGGCCTACAACGGCATGGATGCGATCGCGTACGTCGAGGCCACGCCGCCCGACCTCATCCTGCTCGACGTCATGATGCCGGAGATGGACGGCAACGAGGTTGCGCGCCACATCAAGGCGAACAAGGCCTTGCCGTTCATTCCCATCATCATGCAGACCGCCCTCGACTCGACGGACAGCAAGGTGACCGGGCTCGAGGCGGGCGCAGACGACTATATCACGAAGCCCATCGACTTCGCGGAGCTCAAGGCCCGGCTGCGGTCGATGCTGCGGATCAAACGCCTTCAAGAGGCGCTCGAGGAGCGCGAGAAGGAGCTGCTCGAGGTCAACGAGCGGCTCACCTACATGTCGCAGACGGATGCGCTCACGGGCCTCGATAACCGACGACACCTCAACGAGCGCATTGACGAGATGTTCTCGCACGCCAAGCGGCTGAAGGAGCCATTCTCGCTCGTGATGTGCGACCTGGACAAGTTCAAGAGCGTGAACGACACCTACGGACACCAGGCTGGTGACGAGGTGCTCAAGCAGCTCGCCGACATCCTGAAGGAGGAGGCGCGCGAGATTGACCGGGTGGGCCGCTACGGCGGCGAGGAGTTCATGCTGCTGCTGCCCGGGACGGTGCTCGACGCGGCCGTCACGTTCGCGGAACGGGTGCGGAAACGAATCGAGGGCCATACATTCACGTTCACGGGCGGGACCCTCACGCGCACTGCGAGCTTTGGCGTTGCCGGCTGGCCCCATCCGAAGATCGAGCAGTGTGATGACCTCGTGCGCACCGCTGACGATGCGCTGTATGTCGCCAAGGAAACCGGTCGCAACAAGGTCGTCCGTTTCGACGGCGAGGAATTCAACGCGCACCAGGCCGCCCAGGATGGAAACGCTACCCCCCATCAGGATTACTCCGCCAGCGAGCCTACCGCAGGCGTACCCGCCCACTGACGACACGCAGCGTCTCGAGGCCCGCATCGCGGACCTCGAGCGCGAGCGCGCCCACCTGGTCGCCATTGTCGACATTCTCCAGGAAGCGTCGGCGTCGCTCCACTTCGTCGACGTCCTGCAGACCATCGCCCGCAAGCTCGGCGAGACCTTCGGCCTCGATCGCTGCGCCATCTTCCTGGCTGGCGACAAGGACGAGGTACGGCTCGTGGCCAGCTACGAAGACCCGACGATCCGCAATCTCGTCGTCGATCTCACGCGCTATCCCGAGCTCAAGCGCGCGTTCGAGAGCGGCGAGACGGTCTTCATCCCCGACGCCGCGAACGATCCCACACTGCGCAGCATCAAGGCGACGCTGGACTCGCGAAACGTGCGGTCCATCGTCGTGGTGCCTATCCGCTGGGAAGGCGCCACTATCGGCGCGATCTTCCTCCGCACGGAGCGCGATGCCGAGCCGTTCCGCGACGTTGACGTGGCCTTCTGCCAGCAGGTGGCCTCACTCACGGCGAAGGCGCTTCGAAACGCCCATCGCTTCGAGACGCTCCTGCACAGCCAGCAGGACGTGGACGTCGCGCGCCGAAAGGCCGAGCTCCAGCGCATCGCGCTCGTCGGGTTCCTGCGCCGGCTCCTCGAGCGCTACGCCCAGGGCGACGAGCACGCCTGGGCAGAGACGCTACTGCCGAATGCGGCGGACGAGGAGCTCGGGCGACTGGTGACCGTCGCCATGCAGGTCTTCGAGGAAGAAGCCCGCGGCTGAACCGAACGCTCCCATGGCACCAGTGACCGCCGAACGGCGCGCCGAGGAACTTCGCGCGCTGCTGCAACAGGCGTCGCATGACTACTACGTCCGCGACCGGCCCACGCTTCCCGACGCGGAGTATGATCGCGCGTTTCGCGACCTCCAGGCGATCGAGCGCGAGCATCCGCAGTTGCGCACCGCCGACTCGCCCACCATGCGCGTGGGCGCGGAGCCGGCGAGCGCGCTCGCGAAGCACACCCATCTCGTTCCGATGATCTCCCTCGGCAACGCGATGACCGAGGCGGAAGTCGACGAATGGGTGGAGCGCACAGCCCGACTGATCGGCGACGATGCGCGGCGTGCCGGCTACGTCGCGGAGCTGAAGATCGACGGCGCGGCAGTGAGCCTGACGTATCAGGGTGGTGTGTTCACGGTGGGCACGACGCGCGGCAATGGCATCATTGGCGAAGACATCACGGCGAACCTGCGCACGCTGCGCGACGTGCCGCTGCGCCTCACCGGGGACGACGTCCCGTCGCTCGTGGAGATTCGCGGGGAGTGCTACCTGCCCTTCAGTCTCTTCGAGAAGTTGAACGAGGAGCGCGTCGCGGCTGGCGAGCCAGTGTTCGCCAATCCGCGCAATTCGGCGGCGGGGTCCCTGCGGCAGCTCGACCCGGCGGCAACCGCGAAACGTCCGCTGCGATTCTTCGGCTACACGGTCGCGGTGGCCTCGGGAACGACGCTGCCCTTCGACACGCAATGGGAGCTGCTCGATACGCTGGCACGGTGGGGCATTCCCGTTGCGCCCGCGCGGAAGCGCTGCGCCACGATCGCCGACGTGCACGAATGGACGCGCGACGTGGAACAGCGACTCCGCGCCGAGCTGGATTTCGCGATCGACGGCGGGGTGATCAAGGTCGACAGCCTGCGCCAGCAGGACGAACTCGGCATCGTGGGCGGTCGCGAGCCGCGCTGGGCCATCGCCCGCAAGTTCGCTCCCGATATCGCCGAGACGCGGCTGATCGACATCCAGGTGAATGTCGGCAGGACGGGAGCGCTCAACCCGTTCGCGATGCTCGAGCCGGTGGAGATCGGCGGAACGACGGTCAAGCTCGCCACCCTGCACAACTTCGACCTCATTCGCGCGAAGGATCTCCGCGTCGGTGACGTGGTGCTGGTGAAGCGCGCCGGTGACGTCATTCCGCAGGTCATCGGCCCCGTCCCGGAGAAGCGCGATGCGGCCAATCCTCCAGCGATCACGGAGATCCCCACGGTGTGTCCGTCGTGCGGCACGGCTGTCGAGCGCGATGAGGAGGAGGTTGCGATCTACTGCCCGAACGTGCTGTGTCCGGCGCGGCAGCTCGAGGGCATGGTGCACTTCGCGTCGCGCGGCGCGATGGACATCCGCGGATTGTCGTACGCTCGCATCGAGCAGTTCATCGCCGCGGATTTCGTGCACGACGTCGCCGACCTCTATCGTGCGTTGACGGTTGAACGCCTGACGTCGCTCGATCGGTTTGCGGGGGCTTCCGCGGAGAACCTCCTCGAGGCGATCGAGGCGTCGAAGGCGCAGCCGTTGTCGCGATTGCTCTTCGGCCTTGGCATCCGGCATGTGGGCCAGACCGCGGCGCAACTGCTGGCGCGTCACTTCGGCTCGATGGACGCACTGCGCACCGCGACGGTCGACGACATCCTGGCACTGCGCGGGGTGGGCGGAACGATCGCTGACGCGGTCGTTGCCTATTTTCAAGATGATGCGGCGGCGGCGCTCGTCGACCGGTTGCGCGACGCCGGGCTGACGATGTCGGAGCCGGTGAGCGTGTCGAGCGGCGCGGCGTTCAAGGGGATGACCTTCGTCGTGACCGGCACGCTGCCGAGCTTGTCGCGCGGCGAGGCGACCGAGTTGATCGAATCGCAGGGTGGGCGCGTGACGAGCGGCGTCTCGAAGGCCACAACTGCGGTCGTCGTTGGCGAGGACGCCGGCAGCAAGCTGGAGAAGGCGAAGACCCTTGGCATCGAAACGATCGATGAGGCGGAGTTGCGGCGTCGTGCCGGGGATCGTGACGGGACCGGTGTGCGGGACGTCTGATCGGAGACTTACATGGTGAGCGATACCAAAATGGATCTCATTGGCAGCGGCATGGTGGCGATCTCGCGCGACGCGCTGAGCGGCTTGCGGAATGCGCTGATGCGCGACACTGGCTATGCGTCGGCGGGCTATCTGCAGGAGGCGGGGTATGCCGGCGGAGCCTCGATGTTCGAGGCGTTCCGCTCGTGGCTCGTCGCTCGCGGCGCCGACGCGCCCGAGGCCCTGAGCCTCGGCGCATTCCAGTCCGAGGCCACGGACTTCTTCCGGGAGTGCGGCTGGGGATCGCTGGAAGTCGGCGAGTTGCACGATACGGTGGCGACGCTGGATTCCGCCGACTGGGGCGAGGCGACCCCCGACGCGGGGTTGGAGCATCCGGGCTGCCACCTTTCGTCGGGCATGTTCGCCGACTTCTTCGGCCGCCTGGCAGATGCCCCGCTGGCGGTAATGGAAGTGGAGTGTCGTTCCGCGGGATACGAGCGTTGCCGATTTCTTCTCGGGAGCGCGGACGTGCTGCAGCAAGTCTATGACGGGATGGCGGCGGGATCGAGCTACGACGCCGCCGTGGGCGCCGCGGCCTGACGGCGCCTGGCGGCGCGGTCTGACAGTCTGACCCGGACGAGCAGCCGCGCACCGGCGAGCGGTCAGACCGTAAGACCCCAGTCGTCAGCCGCCGATCGTTTCGCGGTAGAGCGGGTTCGGTACCAGTTCGCCCTGGAAGAGCACCTCGCGATCCCACGGGAGCACGATCGTGGATTCGGTGGCCAGTGCGTGAAAGTCCGGCTCGTACGATCCCGTCTTGAACGCGACGGCCGTCCGCACTTCCCGCGCGCCGACGTCGATGATGGCGCTCACGGCCAGCCGCATGGTGGCGCCCGAGTCGCACGTCTCGTCCACGATGAGGACGCGCTTGCCCCTGGCTGCCGCGGGCGCGGAACCGAAGATCGCCGGCGCTTCACGCGCGATGTCCGCCTGGTAGCGGCGGCTCACGACGATGGAATGAAATTCCCGGTCGAGGATCGCGGAGATCACCGCCCCGGGGACAACGCCAGCGGTGGCGATGCCGACGATGATCTCGGGGTCGTAGGAAGCACGAACGACCTTCAGGGCCAGGGCGCGCGACAGCTCGCCGAATAGCGGCCACTCGACTTCGAAGACTCCCTTGCTCTGCTCGACAGCGGTCTTTCGGGGCGTCATTCGAACTCCTGTGCGCGGTTGGGCCACATGGCTAAGCTAGCCCGTTGACGCGCCGCGAGTAAGCGCGATGTCGATCCGCGCGTTGGGCGGTGCCGACCCGAACGCCCGCCGCGAACGCATTTTCTGTTGTACCCCCACCGCCGCGGAATTAACTTTGCCCTTCGGGGCCAGCCAGTCGTCCCCA
>JBBQFW010000224.1:0-6601 GCA_038322445.1 Gemmatimonadales bacterium | reverse complement strand
CGGTGCACGACGATGATCTTGGGCGGCAGCTTGTTGGCCGCCACGAGGCTGTCGAGCACGCGGATGCAGTAGTTCACGTCACTCGCCATCATCGTGCCGATCTTGCTGCTGGGGCGAAGCCCCTCCCGCTCGTAGTGCATGTAAAACTCGGGATCGACGCCGAGGTGCACGTCGGGGCGCTTGAGGAAGGGCAGCAACCGGGGGAGCTCCTGTTGGAGCGTGCTGTGCGACGCCTGGATATCGAGGATCAGGATGCCGTGGCGGCTCTTGGCCCACTGGTAGCTGCGCTCGATCATCGAGGAGTCCTCGCGCCGGCGCCACATGCCATCCGCACCGGCGGCGCCCTGCGCCACCACCGTCACGAGGTGAATCGCCGGGATGACGGGCGTCTTCGGGTCGGCCGCCTTCCACAGCGCCACGGTCTTGTCGAGCATGCCGAGCATCTGCTGCTCGGGGTATTCACCGAGCACGCCCATTTTCCTCGAATGTGGATTGCCGTAATAGGCCACGATCCGAGTCTGCGGCAGCAATGCGCCAGGTAGCAGAGCCGGGGCAACTGGCCATTTCGCCTTCGCGCCGGCACGAACGGTCGCGCCAAAGCTGCTCGCGTCCATCTTGCTGCGGCCCGGAATCAGGTGCGGGGCCACGGTGTCGGTACCGACCGGGGCCGCTTGCGCAGCGCCCTGCGCGACCACAGCGCCCTGAGGGGAGGTGCCGGCGGTCGAATCGACGGGCATCGGGCCCGCCGTCGCGCCATTGCCGACAACGGCACTCGATCGGTCCAGCGTACCGCCGGTGGCGGCGCGCGCAGTGTCGGCGGGTCTCGGGACGTCGGCGCATGCGGCGACGCACAGGGCCAGAAGTGCGGAAGCGGACGAAAGTCTGTACAAGGGCATTGAACGGTTCACGGAGCGCGTCGGGAAGTCAGCTACTAGGAAAGTCGAGCTGACAAATGTGCCTCCATGAATAGCGAAGATGGTGCCCGTGAGTCCGAACCGGCCGTAAAAGGCGCCTTGGCGAGCGCGGCTGTTTACGCGTGGGGAGTGCGGTGTGAGGCGTTCGAGCCGGGGAATGGGACGCGTGCAGGGTATGAGCGCCCGGCGGGTGTCTAGCTGGCACAAATGCCTGCGTGCCGGGCTCGGCCTTGCGCACCCATGACGGTGGTCGCACCATCGAGCACCGTCCGGCTTTCTCGAAGTCCCCCCACTTCGCCGAATGCTACTTCTCGCCCACTCGTATTTTCTGCGCGCTGATGCAAAGCAGCTCGCGCGCATGAAGCCGTACCCGCCGCTTGCGACCATGCTCGCCGGTGCGCTCCTGCGCGAACGCGGACACGACGTGCGGCTCTTCGATGCCACGCTGGCGGACGGCGTGGACGTCTTTCGCGCCGACCTGGCCGCGACCCGGCCCGCAGTGGTGGGGATTCTCGAGGACAACTTCAACTTCCTCACGAAGATGTGCACCCTGCGCATGCGTGCGTCGACGCTGGAGATGGTCGCCGCCGCGCGCGCGCACGGATGCCGCGTGGTCGTGAACGGCTCCGATTCGGCCGATCATCCCGCGCAGTACTTCGATGCCGGCGCGGACGCGGTGATCTTCGGGGAAGCCGAGTGGACGATGCTGGAGGTGGCGGACCGGCTCCGGTCGGCGCCGCGTGCGTCGCTGTGCGGCATCGCCGGCACGGCCACACGCGACGCGAACGGTGTCATCGTGCGTGCCCCGTCGCGGCCAGCACTGCGCGAGCTGGACCAGCTCCCGCTGCCCGCGTGGGACCTCGTCGACGTCGATCGCTACCGCACGGCATGGATGGGCGCCCACGGGCGCTTTTCCTGGAACATCGTGTCGTCGCGCGGCTGTCCGTTCGGGTGCAACTGGTGTGCAAAGCCAGTGTTCGGACGACGCTACAGCCAGCGATCGCCGGAATGTGTTGCCCACGAGATGCAGCGATTGAAGGTGGAGATCCGGCCGGATCATCTCTGGTTCTGTGACGACATCTTCGGCCTGACGCCGCAATGGATCATCCGCTTCGCCAAGGCAGTCCTCGCGTGCGACGCGCGGATCCCGTTCATGATCCAGTGCCGCGCCGACCTCATCACCTCGGACGTCGCGTCGGCGCTCGCGGACGCGGGCGCTGAAGAGGTGTGGATGGGCGTGGAGTCAGGGTCGCAGCGGATCCTCGATGCGATGGACAAGGACACGTCCGTCGCGGACGTGCGCGCCGCAACCCGGCGGCTGAAGGAGCGCGGCGTGCGCGCGTGCTGGTTCCTTCAGCTGGGCTATCCCACGGAAGGGTGGGACGAGCTGGACGACACTCGCGCGCTCGTGTGCTCGGAATGGCCCGACGACATCGGTGTTTCCGTGTCGTACCCGCTTCCCGGCACACGATTCCACGAGGCGGTCCGCGATCAGCTCGGCGCGCGGCGCAATTGGGAGGACACGAACGAGCTCGCGATGCTCTTCCAGGGCACGTACTCCACCGCATTCTACCGACAGATCCGCGACCAGCTCCATGACGAGGTTCGCCATCGCATGCCGGAGGCTGCGCGTTGGGCCGCCACGGCAGCGGACGCGGAGTTCCATCGCTCCGAGATGCCCTCGTTGATCGAGCGCTGACGTGGCCGTCACGCTCCATCCGGCCGCACAGGCATTCGATTCGATCGCCGCCCGCTTCGACACGCGCTACGGACACTGGCGCAGCGTCGCCGCGCAGCGCGCGGCCGTCCGCAGGTGTCTCGTGCGTGCCTTCCCGGTTGGCGCGAGCGTGCTGGAGCTCGGCGGCGGAACGGCCGAGGATGCGGCGTGGCTCACGCGGCAGGGCCGCGTGGTGACGATGACCGATGTCTCGCCGACGATGATCGAGGTGGCACGCGCGAAGCTGGCTCCGCTCGGGGCACCACTCCCATACGTTGTCGATGCCGGCGCACTCGACGATGCGGCCTCTTCACTCGTGATGCGGAATGAAGGGCCGTTCGACGGCGCGTTCTCGAATTTCGCCGCGCTCAACTGCATCACCGATCTCACACCGACAGCACGAGGCCTCGCTCAGGTCGTTCGTCCCGGTGGCCACGCAGTGCTGGTCGTCTTCGGGACGCTGAGTGTCGGCGAGGTTGTCGTACAGCTCATTCGTCGCGATCCTCGCGCCGCAATTCGCCGATGGTCGCGCGGCGACGTCACCGCCAAACTCGGAGGACAGACGTTCAGTGTGCGATATCATCGACGCGGCGACCTGATACGCGTCATGGCGCCGTGGTTCCACCTCATCTCCACGAAGGGCATCGGTGTGTTCGTGCCGCCGAGTGCTGCCGAGCCATGGATTTCGGGGTGGCCGTCGCTGCTGCGAGGGCTGGAGTTCGCCGACGGGATCGTCAGTGGCGCGCTCGCACCACTCGGCGATCATGTGCTCTATGCGTTCGAGCGGACGACCGTGGCGGCCGCGTCATGACTGCGGTCGACGTGACGGCCATGCAGCGGTTTCGCGTGGCGTACGCGGAGCAGCGCGCCGCCGAGGGGCGTGCGTACACACGGGAGGACCTCCTCGCGCTGCCGTATCTCGAATCCGGTCCGCTCGCGCGACAGTGGGGCGTGCGGCGGCGCACCTTTGACGCCTTCCTGCGACGTGTGATGGCGCCACTCGTTGCGACATCGCAGTCGCCAATCCAGGCGCTCGACCTCGGCGCCGGCAATGCATGGCTCGCGTATCGCCTTGCGCTGGCCGGCTGCGAGGCAATCGCCGTCGACCTGCGCGACGACCACGTGGACGGCCTCGGTGCAGCCGATGCGTACCTTGCGCTCACATCGGCGCGAATGCGCTGCGTGGTGGGTTCGTTCGAGTCCATCCCGCTCGCGAGCGCATCGATGGACGTCGTGGTGTTCAATGCGTCGCTGCACTATGCGGTGGACCTGGCGGCCACGCTGCGCGAAGCGCGCCGCGTGGTGCGTGCCAGCGGCCGCGTGGTGATACTCGACTCGCCGTTCTACGCGAGTGCCGCGGATGGTGAGGCCATGATTCGCGAGAAGCGAGCGACGGCGGCATCGCGGTTTGGCGGAAACGCCGATGCGTTGCTGGCAGTGCCGTGCATCGAGTACCTCACGCACCACGGACTACAGGCCATCTCGCATCCGCTGGGGATTCGCTGGACTCGGCACCGCGTGCGCTATCCGCTCTGGTATGAGGCGCGTGGGCTGCGCGCACGACTGCGACGCGAGCGCGTGCCCTCGCGATTCGATCTCTGGGAGGGCACGGTCGCGTGATCATCTTCGTCAATCCGCGCGCAACGCGGCCGGCGAATCGCCGGTTCCCGCTTTCGCTCATGGCGATCGGCGCCGCGCTGCCCGCGTCGGTGAGTTGGGAGATTGTCGACGGTAATCGTCCCGCCGCGGATCCCCTCGCGGAGATCATCCGTCATGTCGAGTCACGCCCCGCGGGCGACCCGGTACAGGCGGTCGCCTTCACGGTGATGCCCGGCCCGCAACTGGTGAACGCACTCCCACTCACGCGTGCGGTGAAGGCGAAGTATCCGCACCTCCCCGTGGTGTGGGGCGGAAACTTTGCCAGCCTCTATCCGCAGCCGGTGCTCGACTCGCCGTATGTCGACTGGGTGGTGCGCGGGCAGGGCGAGCAGACATTCGTCGAGCTGCTCGGTGTGCTGAATGGCACGCGCGATCCAGACACCGTGCCTGGCCTGTGCTACGTGCGGCCGGATGGGACGCACGCCATTGGCGAGGAGCGGCGCTGGCTCGGGCCCGACGAATTGCCCGCGCCGCCGTACCACAGGATCGACGTTGCCGACTATCTGCATCCCACCTGGCTCGGTGCGCGCTCCGGCGTGTACCAGGCATCGGTTGGCTGTCCGCACGGCTGCAAATTCTGCGGCGTGATTTCCGTTTTTGGGCGACGTGAGCTGCAGCAGGGGCCGGAACGCACGGTCTCGCACCTCAGGTACCTCGCCGACACGCACGGCATGGACTCGGTGCACTTCTACGACAACAACTTCTTTGTCTCGGAGCCACACGCGCGCGACTTCGCCGAGCGGATCACGCCACTCGGGCTGCGGTGGTGGTGTGAGGCGCGAGTGGACACGCTGTCGCGATTCTCGGACGACACGTGGCGCCTGCTGAGGAAGGCGGGCCTCGCGATGGTGTTCTGTGGCGCGGAGTCCGGGTCGGATGCGGTACTCGGGAAGATGAACAAGGGCACGACGACGGCGCAGATTCTCGAGGTGGCGGCGCGTTCGCGGGAGCATGGGATCGTGCCGGAGTTCTCGTTCGTGTTCGGAGATCCCGACGACGCCGCGCAGGAGATCGAGGTTACGCTGGCGTTCGTCCGGCGCCTGAAGCAGGTCAATCCGGCCATGGAGCTCATCAGCTACTTCTATACGCCCACGCCGCAACGTCGCGGCACGTATGGGGACGTCGATGCGCTGCACGGCACGCCAACAACGCTCGAGGAGTGGGTGGAACCCAACTGGGTGGCGTGGATGACCCACGAACATCCGCGCGTGCCCTGGCTCGACGCGCGACTGAAGACACGCGTCGATGACTTCGAGCTGGTGCTCAAGAGCCGGTTCCCGTCCGTGCATGATCGGCGCACGCGCGGCTGGGGCAAGGCGCTGGGCCAACTGATGGCGCGGCGTCGCTGGGCGCGTGGCGAGTTCGACGCGCCGCATGCGCTGCGCACCGTGCGACGTCTCGCGCGGCGCGAGCCCGATGATACGCAGGCCTACGGTCATCTCCGGCCGCCTGCGGCAGCGACCCCCGCGTGACGACGCTTCCAGCGCGGGAAGCCTACGACCTGTGGGCGGGAAGCTATGGGCCGGAAACGGCCGTGAGTGCGCTGGAGGACGACGCCGTGCGCGCGCTGAACCTGCCCACGTCCTCGCGGGCGCTGCTCGATGTCGGGTGCGGCACGGCGCGTCGCATGGCGCACGCGCGGAGCAACGTCACCGTGGGTGTCGATCTCTCACCGGCGATGCTCGCACGCGCGGCGTCGGCGCAGCATGTGGCCGCGGCGACTGCCACCGCGCTTCCGTTGCGCGACGCATCATTCGATCGCGTCTGGTGTCGGCTGATGATCGGACATGTGGCGGCGCACGAGGCGGTGTACGCCGAGCTCGCGCGGGTGTGTTCGCCGAATGGCGATGTCGTGGTGAGCGATTTTCATCCAGAGGCCGTTGCGGCGGGCCATCGCCGCACCTTCCGTGATGCGCAGGGTGTCGTGCAGGAAGTGGAGCACCATGTTCACGCGATTGCCGAGCAGGAGGCAGCGGCGCGTCGCCACGGACTCGAGCCCATCGAACGTCGGGAGCCCGCGGTCGGTCCTTCCATCCAGCATTTCTATGACGGTGCGGGCCTGCATGCGGCGTACGAGGCGCAGTGTGGCCTGCCACTCGTGGTGGTGCTCGCCTTTCGTCGCACATCATGAGGATCCGCATCGAGGCAGCCAACGCGGCGCTCGGCGTCGTCGACGGACGCATCGTGTCACCCGACGGTCGCTTCGACGTGTCGCTCAGCATACCCGATGGGGAGGTGCGCGCTGGACTGATCAATGCGCACGACCATCTCCACCGCAATCACTATGGACGCCTCGGGACGCCGCCGTACG
>JBBQFW010000223.1:0-6625 GCA_038322445.1 Gemmatimonadales bacterium | reverse complement strand
CGAGTTCAACAACGCGCACATCATGCACACGAAGGACTTCTACGCGAAGTCCAATGGTTCGCGGCCGAGCAGCGGCTCGGGTATCTCGTACCACGGCGGGACGGTCATCGCCGGTCCGGCTGTCACGAAGGTGGTGGGCATTTACTGGAGCACCGGGACGATCTACGCCGGCCAGGCCACGGGCAACGGCACCGGCGCCGCGGACCCGACACTCATCGGCTCGTTCCTGCGCGGACTGGGCGGGTCGCCGTACTTCAACATCAACACGACCTACTACAACGCGTCGGGCAGCAAGGTACTGAACCAGGTGCAGTACACGAGCTACTGGAGCACCGGCAGCACCTGCGCCGGCCCGAGCGCGAGCCCGACGGATGCGCAGATGGTCGCGGTCATCCAGTGCGGCCTGAACGCCGGCAAGATCGCCTACGACCCGAACACGGTCTACGCCATCTTCACGGCCAGCGGCATCAACCTCGGCGGCGGCTTCGGCTCGCAGTACTGTGCCTACCACACGCATGGCGCCACGTCGAGCGGCAACGTCTACTATGCCGCGATGCCGTACAACCAGCAGTATGTGAGCGGCTGCACGTCGCAGTATGCGTCACCGAATGCCGATGCGGCGGCGAACTCGGAAGTGAACACGCTGGCGCACGAGATCGAAGAAACCACGACGGACGCGATGGGCAACGCGTGGTATGACAGCCGCGGCTACGAGAACGCCGACAAGTGCGCGTGGACGTGGGGCACGGTGCAGACCTCGGGGAACGGCGGCAAGTACAACATGACTTTCGCCGACGGCAAGCAGTACCTGGTGCAGCAGAACTGGGTGGCGTCAGGCTCGGGCGGCTGCGCGTTGCGCTACTGACGCACACCGCTCGACGTTGACACGGGGTCCGGCATCACGCCGGACCCCGTTTCATGTCCGGGTACATCGTCCGCGTCTCACACTGAGCGATGTACGACCTGCAGCGCGAGGTACGCGTGCACGGTCTGCGCGATGCGCTCGCGCTCCGCGCTCGTGGTTTCGCGAATGACCTTCGCCGGCACGCCGACAACGAGCGAATTGGCCGGAATCACCATTCCCTCTCGGCACACCGCCCCTGCTCCGACGATGGAACCGCTGCCGACGTGCACGCGATTCAGGAGGATGGCGCCCATCCCGATGAGGCAGTCGTCCTCCACCGTGGCGCCGTGCACGATCGCGCGATGGCCAATGGCGACGCGCGCGCCAATCGTGCACGGTATGCCCCAATCCACGTGCACGATGGTGCCGTCCTGGATGTTGGAATCTTCGCCCACGACGATGGCATCGCTGTCGCCGCGGAGCACGGCCGTGGGCCACACGCTGACGCGGGCGCCGAGGGTGACGTCGGCGATGACGATGGCCGCGGGGTGGATGAAGGCGGTGGGCGCGATGGTTGGGGACTTCATGGCAGGCGTCAGTTGGGTAAGGGTGAGCCTTTTTCGATGTCGTTCGAAAGGAGCCTACGGGCAAGCGTTGATAGGTTCGTCATTCCCGCGAACGTGCGAATCCATGTTCCATCCGCTGCTCGTCATTCCCGCGAACGCGAGGCGATTCATCGAGAGAAGGTGATCAAGCGCTGGAACCGCACGTGGAAGCTCGAGCTCATCGAAACGGGAAACCCGCACTGGGCGGATCTATGGGACGAGAATCCCGGCACTCGACCGGTCGAAGACAATGGATTCCCGCTTTCGCGGGAATGACGAAAGGGCGGGAAGGGCCCACAGAATTGAGTGGCGAACGAGAACATGGATTCCCGCTGTCGCGGGAATGGCGAACAACGGCGAGAATGACGACCCAGCGGGTTAGAACGACAGCCCGTAGGCGAGATATGCCGCTAAGCTCGACTTCACGAGATCCTTTCCCGCAGTGGGGACGGCGAATCCCACGCGGATGCCCTGCGGTGTATCCCAATCCAGCACCGCGGCGGAAATCACCAACTCGGCGCCACTCGATGCAATCGTTCGCCCGATAGTAGGCGGCGTCGAGCACGCGGTAGTGTAGAGCACGGCCGCATGACAGGTGGCGACAGCGGCATCGGTGAACGCGGTGATCGAGGCGCGATCGAAGAAGAACGGCAGCGAGCCGATGCCGCGCCCTCCCAACGACAGCGGCGCACGGTATTCGACCGTCGCGCCGGCCGCGCTGGTGCCGAACACTGTGCCCGCCGGGAAGCCACGGACGCCGAATGTGCGACGCCCCTCACCAACGGAGTAGCCGGGGACGAGCTCGATGGTCGTGCCGCTCGTACCGCCGATTACAAAGGACGACGACGCGCGGCTATCAGCGACACCGCCCGCTATCCGCAACGCAAGCACGTGATGCGCGAAACCGGGGAGGTCGAGGCTCTTGAAGCCTGCTGCCGTGCCCACGAGGCTCGTCGAGGCGGAGTAGCGCGTGGACCCCTTCAGCTCGCGGACGCGCCCCGTCAGCGCGAGTGCGATGCCGTCTTCGGCCGAGATGCTCAGGGACGGACGTTGCAGGTTCGACCACTGGCCACTCACGAACGCATTGGGGAACGTGTAATCGCGTGTGTAAGTGGGATTGCTGAGCGTGACCAGTACGCTCCCGGGATCCGACACGAAGTTACGGTGCTCTATGCCGGCGCCCACGGAGAACGCGGCGTAGGTCCGCGCCCGTGGTCGCGTAAATGTTGCTGCAAGCGATCCAAACTGCACTTTCCGCAGCAGCGATCCGATGGACGCGCCGCCCGGCCCGCTGGCGACGTCAGCCTCGAAGACGTAGTCCTGGTTCAGGCTAACGTCGATGAACGGGCGCCGGAATCCCGCGTAGCGATAGTTGAACGCCGCCTGCGGGAAGAAGCCGTTGGTGGGGAGCGAAGCGGATGCGTCGTAGATGTGCCGGTAGAGTACGTCGCGGCCACTGGTGGTGAAGCCGATGCGCGTGCCACGGCCGGGTGCGGCTTCGAGCACGGGATACCAGTAGGTGGGCCACACGCTGTGCCACGCCGAGTAGGCGTGGTAGTCCCCGGGTGCGACGGGCTGGCTGTCGATCGGCGTGAGCGCGGCGAGCGTGAGTGCCGCGGCGCTCGACGCATCAGTCCGTGGCGCGACGCCAATGTGGTAGCCATCCGCGCGGAGATCGATGGAGGCGAGGCGACTGCCGTCTGGCGAGACTTCAGCCGCGTAGAGACCTGCGTTACCGCAGCTCATTCCAAATTTGGAATGAGCATCGCCCGAGGAGGATACCGGCGCCCCGCAGCTCACGAAGGTGCGCATCGTACGGCCATCGGCGCGGACGGCGGCGACCGCCGGTGTGCCGCCCTCCTCCGTCGTGAACAGCACCGACGCGCCATCAGGTGCCCAACTCGGCGACGCCATGAGGTAGCGTCCGCGATCGAGAACGCGTGCCTCCCCGGTGGCGACGTCGAGCACCTCGAGGGAGAACACGCCGCCATGCGTTCGATGCAGTGTCACGATGCGCCCGCCTTCCGGTGACCAGCGCGGTTCGCTCCACGTTTCATCGGGCACCGCATCACGAAAGACGCGATGCAGACGTCCCGTTGAATCGAGCAACACCAGTCGCGTGCGGCTCGGCGCAATCTGCACCGCGATGATGTTGCCGTCGGCCCGGACGTCAGGCTGAACGAGACGCAAACCGCTCGTGAGCCGATGCTGCTCCCCCTTGCGCTCGACGTAAAGATCGGAGCGAATCTCGCTTTCGGAGACGCGCTCCAGCTGCGCAAAGAGCAATCCACCGCCAGGCAGCGGCACACTCGAACTGAGCGTGTTCCGGCGTCCGATGCGACGTCTGGTTCCGTCGAGGCCGAGATCGTACGCGGCGCTGGTGGAGCGACCGTCGTTCGCGGCATACACGAGTGCGGTGTCGCCGAGCCAGCGTGGGTCGAGCGCGTAATAGCCGTGCGTCGTGAGCTCGCGCCATCCAGGCAACGGCGCCTGGCGCACTCCGACCGTGCGCTGGATGGAGTCGCGAAACATCATGTAGGCGTCCTCGAAGCTCGCGCCGAATGCGATCCGCGCTTCATGGTTCAGCCAGTACGGGATCAGCGTGCCGCTCTGTGCGTCAACGAGCTTGCGGATGCTGCTGTCGCCACGCGTGTGCGCGAGGTAATCGACGAACAGCGCCCCGTATCCATACGCCCCGTTGCCGCCCGGAAAGATGGGAGAGCCAAGACTCAGAGCATTGAGTGCCGGAAAGCGATGCTCCAGCGCGGCTGCGCGGGCGAACATCGCAAACTCGGCGTCATGCAACCGTCCGCCCGGCGTGAGACGCGACTCGTAGTAAACGGCGAGTCCCTCGGTGAGCCACGACGGACCGTACGAATTGGGAAAGAGCGCGGGCCCGCGACCGAATACATGCTGCGCGAGGCTCCACACGCCGCGCGTGCGGTCGAGGTGGAAGATGTGCGTGAGCTCGTGCGTGATGACCATGCCGAGCCAGTCTTCGTTCAACCGCAGCGCATTCGATTCGACCGGTGGCGTGGCGAAAACGACGATGCGATTCGTCGGCGTCGGTGTGGCGTAGCCGTTGGAGTAGTCGGCGTCATCGGTGACAACGAGATCAATCGACCCGCGCGGTTCCTGCAACTCGGCCGCGAGCTGGCCATACGCGCGCTCCGCCGCGGCGCCCGCCACGCGGCCCTCGCGCTCGAGCCCGACGGGGACGTGCACGTGAAAGTGCGCCGTCTCGAGTGTGAGGTAGCGGTGGTATGGGGCCGGCTGCGCTTGGAGGCTCTGCGTTAGAAACAGGGCCGCGGCGCATGTTGCTAAAGTGCGGAAAAGCATTTTGTCACAGAGGACGCAGAGGAAGGCGGAACTGCAATAAAACCAAGACTCAAATCAGGCATGTCTGCTCGAGGCCATGCAATTCATGATCAGCCACCCCGCAACCGGTACAGAGCAGTCCGCCGTGTCCTCATGTGACCTCCGTGGCAAATAGCAGTTCCGCAGGTGCGCTTCTCACAGCCTGTTCGCCCCAAGCGACCGGAAGTAACTCTCCAGCCCATCGGCGATGCCGCGCGCATACCGCTCCTGATACTCTGGTGTGCGCAGCGCTGCTTCCTGGTCCGGCATGATGACGAACGCGCCCTCGCACAGCACTGCCGGATACCAGGTGCCGCGCACCACGGCGAGGTTGTCGTAGTTCACGCCGAGGTCGCGCAAGCCCAACTGCGACACCAGGCCGACCTGCACCGCGCGCGCGAGGGGCTCGCTGTGGGTGCGGAAGAAGTACGTCCCCGTGCCGTTGTTCGTGAACGGGTTCACGCCATCCGGAAACGCGTTGAGATGCACCGACACGAACGCGTTCGCATTCGCTCGGCGCGCCATGATCGGGCGGGCGCCGAGTGCTACCGGGGCGTCCGTCGTGCGGGTCATGACGACGTGGGCGCCGCGTTCCTCGAGCATCCGCTGGAGTCGCACGCCGACGGCGAGCACCGCCGTTGCTTCATAGAATCCCGTCGGTCCCGTCGCACCGATGGGCGGATGGCCGGGATCGACGGCGATCGTGAGCCCTTCGAGGGGACGCGCCGCGTTGATGGCCGGACGTCCGCGCAACTTGAGCACGACCGCATTGTTCTCCCACAGCACCAGGTAGCCATAGGGTGCCGAGCGGAGGTTGATGGTGACGCGGGCGCGGTCGTCGGTGAGCTGGTTCCACTCCACGGTTTTGACGAGCGAGTCGCTGGTGGCGTAGTTGACGATGTCGGTGTTGCCGCGCACGCCGTACAGCGTGATGGCGATGGAGCGGTCGCCCTCCTCGACAAAGTACGGAGGACGCGGCCCGACCGGGATGATGACGTCCTCGCCCATGGCCGAGCCGACCACCTTCATGTTGGACGTCGTGCGGCGTGGCGCGACGGTGGCGGTCGTCGGGCGGATGTCGGCGGTGTCGACGTAGACGTCGAGCTCGCGGTCGAGCCGAACGCGGGCGAATCCGCCTTCGCGCGCGACGAGCGGAACGACGGTGCCCGGCGTGAAGAACCACTTGTACGTCCCGCCCACGGTGGGACGGCCGATGATGGTGGCGTCGGTATCCGCGGGGGACGATTGGCCGAGTTGCACGAATCCTATCGGCTCGTTGCGCGCGAGCTGGGTGCGGAGCGAGTCGACGCGCGCAGTGAGGGCGGCGATGGTGTCAGCGCGGGAGGTCGGAAGATTTTCCGGCTTGCGCGAGCCCGGTTCGACCTGGGCCGCCACGGGCGATGTCGGCGACGGAAGTCGGACGGTGAGCGATGCCCGGGCGGTATCCGGTCCGCGCGCCGCGACGAGCGCATACTGCGACGCGTTCGCGAGGAAGACCATGAACGCCCCGTTCTCGTAGACCCGCGCCGGAATGCCGTTCACGCTGAGCGAGGCTCGACCGCTGCCGATCGACCCGAACAGGAAGTTCGAGTCGCGCGACGTGATCTGCTGGTTGGGCGCCGGGTACTGGACGCGGATGGTGAGGGGTCCGTCGACCAGAGGGGCCGCCGGGAGTGGCGGCGCGGGCGTCGGCCTCGTGGCGACGGGTCCGGGCGCCGGAACTGGCGTGGGAGCGGGCGCAGGTGCGGGGGTGCCCGGGCTGCAGGCGAGGGCGGCGGCCAGGGGCAGCGCGAGAGCGACGCGTGGGAGCGGCATTGGG
>JBBQFW010000222.1:0-6626 GCA_038322445.1 Gemmatimonadales bacterium | reverse complement strand
CTCAACAGGCGAGATCCTCGGCAGCTTCTGCGCCATCGAGCGCGTACCGCGCGCCTGGACGCCCGCGGAGCTGGAGTCCCTCCAGACGCTCGCCGACGCGGCGATGGCGGAGCTCGACCTGCGTGAGACATCGCGACTCCTGGCCGAGCGCGAGTCGCAGCTTCGTGTCCTGCTCGACAATAGCGAGGAGCTGGTCTGTTCATTCGGCGCCCCCGGCGAAATCGTCTACGTGAATCGCGCCCCAGCCCACGTCACCGGCCAACGACATTCGCGTGGGCATGATCGACGACGACCCGGGCATGCTCGCCCTCGTCGAGGCGCTGCTCGCCGACGGAGGCATTCGCGTCGAAGGCATGTCGGAGCCAGAGATGCTGTGGAAGATGCTCGAGACCGCACCGCCCGATGCGTTGATCCTCGACGTGGACAACGCAAGGGACTCGATCGCGCCACCACGACACCGGCGACGCCGGATCTCGCGCCGTAGTGATGAACGCGCGGGTTCGCATTCGTGCGACCCGCAACCTGGTTCAATCGCGCAATGCGGCCATCGGCGTCGACATGAAGACCTCGCGGCCCGTCAGGATGCCAATCGTCACCACGACCCCGATCATCACACCCGCGATGCCGAGCGCAGCGAGCGGCGCGCCCGCGAACGGCACCTTGAAGACGAAATGGGTGATCGACCACGCTGCCAGGCCCGAGAGCACGATGCCCACAAGGCTCCCGAGCGTGCCCACCACCAGGTACTCGGTCACGAGCATGCGACCCACCTGCCTCCGCGTGGCGCCAAGCACCTTGAGGAGCACCGCCTCGCGCAGTCGCTCGCGGCGGGTGGCCGCGACGGCACTGAAGAGCACTGGAATCGCGAGCACCACACACATGGTCGTGAGACCCTGGATGGCGGCGTGGATCTTCACGAGCACCGCGGTGATCGTGGCTTCCACGAGGCTGAGGTCCACAGTGGACACATTCGCGAATTGCCCCACCACGTCCCGTTGAATCACGGGGACGCTGTCCGGCAGCGCATTGGCGAGCACGGCAAACTGCATCGGCGCACCGCGCACCAGTGCCGACGGGAAGAGCACCTGGAAGGCCGGTTGAAGCTGCGTGCGGTCGACCGCGCGCAGACTCGTCACGCGCGTCGCAATCGGCACGCCTTGCAGTTGCCACGTGATCGCATCACCGACCTTCACGCGAAGCCGAGTCGCCGCGGCACTGTCGAGCGACACCTCGCCGACGCCCTTCGGCGCACGACCGAACCAGGCGCCCGCCACGATGGTCTCGGATGCACCCAGCGTGTCCGAATAGGACGCCCGCCACTCCCGGCCGGCCGCACGGCGCGGATTGCCGAAGTCGCCGCCGTCTCCACCCTGTCGCCCGCGTCCTCCGCGCCCGCCGACGCCGCGCGCGTCACGCGACGTATCCGCCATGATGTCAGCGAGCGATCGCCCGTTGATGGCGCCGATCCGCACGGTCATGATGGGGATGCGCGTGAGCACGGACGCATGATGGCGCGCGAGCGAAGCGTCCACGCCGGATGCTTGATCAGATTGGATGTCGAAGAACACGACATTCGCTTGGAGCTGCGCCAGGCGATCCGACATGACCGCCAGCAGGCTGGATTGCGTCTGGTACAACGTGCCCACGAGGAAGACGCCGAAGCCGAGGGACACCACGACGGCACGCGTCTGGTTGCCGGGCCGGTGCAGACTCGCCACGCCATGACGCAGCGGAAATGGCCAGAACGGACGGACGACCGCTCGTGCAACACGCGACAGCATTGCCGCCGCAATCCACAGGGCGCCCATCACGACGAGAATGCCGAGTGCGAACGCGATACCCTCCTGCCACCGCCGTGCGCGGGCGACCGTGACGAACGCGAGGCTCGCCACCATCAGGAGCCCGACCAGGCGCGGCGCCCAGTCCGCACCCACCCCCAGCGCGATGCTGTCGTCCTCGCGACGCAGCGCCTGCAGCGGCGAAACGCGGCGCAACGATAGCAGGGGCTGCAGCGCGCACACGAGCGCCACCCACACGCCCGTGAGCACGCCGAACGCGATGGGCGCGGGCGCCAGCGCGATGCTCATGCCCGCCGGCAGGTAGCGCCCGACCGCGGAGCCAAGCACGAACTGCAGCACCACGCCTCCGGCGGCCCCGACGATGGCGCCGACCAGACCGAGCACGGCCGCCTGCGTGACGTAGATCAGCAGCACCTGGGGTCCTGTCGCGCCGAGACAACGGAGCACCGCCACCGTGTCGATCTTGCGGAGGACGAAGGCGCGAACACCGCTCGCCACGCCAATGCCGCCGAGCAGCAGGGCAATCAGCCCCACCAGCGCGAGGAAGTTGCGCAGGTAGTCGATCGTGTCACTGACGCGATTCGCGTTCTGCTCAGCAGTACGTATGCGTACGCCCGCCTTGCCGAAACTCGGCCCGAATCGACTTGCGAATGATTCCTCGCCCAGCGACGGCGGAAGCCGCAGCACGATGTCCCGCTGCGAACGACTGCCTGCGACGAGCAGGTGCGTTGCCTCGAGGTAGCTCGCGGGGATGTAGACGCGCGGTCCGAGCGTGGTCGTGATGGCGACGTCGCTCGCCACGTCGCGGATGATGCCGGTGACAGCGAAGTGCACGCCGCCGAGCGCCAGGGAATCGCCGACGCGAAGGCCGAGGCCGGAGAGCACCGCGGCATCGACGACGACATTCCGGCCGGCGTGCAGTGCAGACCATGCGGCGATGGGCTCGGTACGGATTCCCCCGAAGAAGGGGTAGCCCGGCGTGACGGCGCGGACCTGCACGAGCCGCAGTGCGCTCGCGGTTCCGCCGCTGGCCATGGAGACGAAGCTCGTCTGTGTGGCGACGCCGGTGCCGTGCGCCGCGAGCGAATCGAGTACGCGGCTGACGTCGTGTGGCAGTGTGTCACGCGGGGAGAGGGCAACATCGCCGCCCACGAGGCTTCGGGCCTGATCGTGCACACCGCTCGTGGCATTCGACGCCAGTGAATCGATCGCCACGAGGCCCGCGACGCCGAGCATGATGGACGACATGGACAGCAGCAGGCGTCGCCGTGCCATGCGGCTTTCCCTCCAGGCGAGGGAACCGAGGTGCCGCAAGGAAGATGACGTCATGATTCGGGAGTGAATGCCACTGCGATACCGTCAGTGACGCCAGCGTACCCGCCCTGACAACGTCCGGGCGAGGTCTTAAGCTATCCTCATGGAAGTGATTCCTCCTGACCTACCGTCGTTCCGCCTCATCACTCTCGGGCGCATTGCGTTGGAGACGCCGGCCGGTGAGGACGCCGATCTCGCGCGACGCCGGCGCAAGCTCGCCCTGCTCGCTGTCCTCGCACTCTCCACTGAGCCGCCGTCCCGCGAGTCGCTCGCGGCGATGTTCTGGGGTGACGAGGATCCCGAGCGCGCGCGCCATTCACTGAGCGATGCGCTCTCGAGCCTTCGACGCGTGCTGGGACGCGATGCAATCGCCGGCCGGAGTGAGCTCGTCCAGTTGAACACCGGTGGACAGCTCCGTGTCGATGCGATCGAGATGGAGCAAGCATTCGAGTCGGGCGACTACGCGCGTGCAACTGCCCTCTACCACGGACCGTTTCTCGACACGCTGGCGGTCGCGGGATCAGTGAGCTTTGCGCAGTGGGCCACGGCAATGCGTGAACGGTTCGCCGCGCTGTTCGCACGCGCCGAGGCCGCGCGGCTGGCATCGGCCGTTGCGTTGCCCCCGCGCATGGTCCCGCCCCGGCGACGCACGAGGACGCTGCTCCTCGGCGCAGCCGCTGGCGCGACGGTCGCCGCCGCGGTCGTTGCCGGACTCGTGGTCGCGCAATCATCCCGTGAGCCGTCGTCGAAGGTGGGTGGAACGCCGATTGTTGCACTGATGGATGTGCGCACGGAGCCCGCGGACACGTCGCTCGCCTGGCTGCGAGTGGGACTGGAGCAGATGATCGCCGCCGATCTCGGGCGCGTGACCACGGTGGGCGTGGTGCCGCCCTCCTCGGTGCGGGAGGTGGTGCCGACGCGTACGAACGAGGCGCTGCCCGCCGCGGAGAGCATCGCATTGGCACGTCGCCTCCATGCCGACTGGGCCGCAAGCGCCGATGTGTCGCGACGCGATGGACTCTACGTGGTGGCGATCACCCTCCGCAGCGTCGGCGGCGCGGTCGCGACACGTACCTATGTGGTCTCTGGGGCAGACATCCTCACAGTGGCCGACGAGGCGGCGGCGAAGATGCTCTCGACGCTCGATGTGGGTGGAAGCGGTCCCCGCCTCTCGAACGTGGAAACGGCAAGTACCGATGCGTATCGACACTTCATCCGCAGCGAGGAGCTCGAGGGCGAAGGAAAGGAGACAGATGCCGCGCGAGAGCTGGATGCCGCCATCGCCGTCGATTCCGGCTTCACCAGCGCGATCATCGCGCGCAGTCACATGGGCCTCGGCGACGCTCGGGCGCGTCTCCGGCCGTTGCTCGACCGCGCCCGGGCGCGCATGACAGACTGGGACAGGTTGAGCGAAGCCATCTTCGAGACGAATAGCAGCGGCGAGCCCGTGCGCGCCGAACTGCTGGCCCGCCAGCTCGTGTCGCGGTACCCTCGGGATCCGCGGGCACTGCGGTCACTCGCGGACATCTACGCCCTCCACGCAGCGTACGCCCCAGCCGAGTCCATCTACCTGCGACTTATCGTACTTGACCGCTCGGCTTCCCAGAGTGTTGGGCCGTGCTGGGCGTGTGATGCATATGCGGGGCTGACAGCGGTTCGCCACCTGCGCGGCGACCACACCGGCGAGATCGACGCCGCACGCCGCTGGACCGAGTTGCGGCCCGCATCCGCTGCGGCATGGCTGTCACTCGCGAATGCCCTGGTGCTCAACGGTGGACTGCCCGCCTCGGAGGCGGCCTACGCGCGCTATCGTCAGCTCGTGGGCGAGGCCCGGTTTGATCCGTTTACTGGACGCATGCTCATCACGAGCCGGCGGCTCGATGAAGCGGAGGCGTACGCTCGCAGATTCCTCGAGTCGGCCTCGAGCGACGATGCGTACGACCTCCTCCAGGCCGTGATGCGCGAGCGGGGACAGTTCAAGCGCGCGGTGGAAATAGTGGACGCGGCGCCGGCTACCTCGAGCCAGGCGCTGTCGCTCGTGCAGGGGCACACATTGGGTGCGTTGGGAGTGGAGTCACGGGCGCGCGCTCTATTCGAGAAAAATGTCTGGCATCCGTCAAATCTGCCGACGTCTGCTGCGCAGTACGGCAATGACGCCCGCGGCTTCACCTGGCATCACGAGCTCGAGGCTGACGCGCTCCGGGCGCGCATGGACACCGCATCGCTCCGCGCGATCGCCGACAGCGTCCAGCGGATCGGGCGGTGGAGCTACTATGCGCGCGACTGGACGGCCTTTCACCACGTTCGCGGGTTGATTGCCGAACGTAGCGGGCGTCTGGAGGAGGCTCGGAGCGAGCTGACACAGGCACTGTCGCTCGTCCGGGGCTTCACGCGAACCAACGTCGAGCTCGCCCGTGTGGAAATTGCGCTCGGCGCGCCGCAGCGTGCGATCCGGGTGATGCGCGAAGCCTATCACGAGCCTATTGACGCAATGGGCCGGTACGCGCCGCGCAGTGAGATGGACTTCGAGATGGCGCGCGCGTTTGCTCACGCGGGTCAGGCGGACAGCGCGCGCGTCTACGCGTCGTACGTGCGTGCGGCGTGGGTCCACGCCGATCCGGAATTCCAGCGGCGACTGGCTGAACTTCCGTAGGGACGTCGGCGCTCGCGTGGTGAGACTGTTGCGTCGACGCATCACCTTGATGGCTTGGTCCCACGCCCGTACACCTCAATCGGCGCCAATTCGCCTCAACACACCTCAACCGTTTGTCTTGCATGGCGTTGCGAGCAGCAAGCGCGAAATGATGGCGGAGATGTCAACACATTGCCCTGCAACGACTTGGATGTTTTCGGCCAATCGGTGGATGGAATACCGCTTGCGGGCCTATGATGCGTCCGCCACTCGATGCACGAGCCGCGGAAGGCAGCAATCGACTTCCAATTTGAAGGGGGATGTTCATGAAGATCATCACGGGCACGGCCGTACTCGTGCTCACGCTTGCCGCGCCGCACGCGGGGCTCGCCCAGGTGTACTCGAACAATTTCCAGGCCGCCGGTTCGGAATCCAACAGCCTGACCGCGTCGGCAAACATGGGTTCGCTCACGCGATTCTCCCGTCCAACTGACGGGGGCGGCCTGGGCTCCGCGAGTCAGTCCATGTGGCTCGGGGCACTTGGTTACGGTGTCGCCAAGAATGGCGGGACGCCCGAAACCGTCACGCTGTCGCTGAGCGGGTTGACGGCGGGAAACCAGTACAAGGTGGCGTTCGACCTGCTGATCGGCGGCTCTTGGGACGGCTCAGCCAATGGCTACGGGCCCGACCGCTGGTCATTTACCGCGCAGGGATCGGCAACCTCGAACACCCTTGTGAATGCCACGTTCTCGAATTGCGGCGTGTCGAATGAGTTGTGCGGGGCGTCCTCACCGCAGTCGTATTCGGATGCGACACCGCTCGGCGGTGCCACCGGCCCGACGTTCGCGCCGGAGACTGGTGCTGACTTCTTCTACGACGCT
>JBBQFW010000221.1:0-6648 GCA_038322445.1 Gemmatimonadales bacterium | reverse complement strand
GACCGTGTCGGTGAGCAGCACGTGCGCGTTTTCGCCCAGGTCGACTTCGCGGGTGAGCGGATCGAGTGTGGCGAAGAGGCGATCCTCGACGTGCACGTCCATGGCGCCCGTCATCCCCCGCAGGATCGACGACTTGCCGGCATTGGTATAGCCGACAATCGATGCCTTGAACGACGACGCCCGACTCTGCCGCTGCACCGCGCGATTCTGCTGCACGTGCGCGAGACGCTCCTTGAGGAGCTTGATGCGGTGATTGATGAGACGTCGGTCGGTCTCGAGCTGCGTTTCACCCGGACCGCGCACGCCAATGCCGCCGCGAAACTTCTCGAGGTGCGTCCACATGCGGGTGAGGCGTGGCAGCGTGTACTCGAGCTGCGCGAGCTCCACCTGCATCCGCGCTTCGCTGCTGCGCGCGCGCGTCGCGAAGATGTCGAGGATGAGCTCGGCCCGATCGACGACGCGCGTGCCCACCATGTCCTCGATGTTCTTGCCCTGACTGGGACTCAGTTCGTCGTCGAAGATGATGAGCGAGACATTGCGCTCGCCGACCATCGTCTTGAGCTCGTCGATCTTGCCCTTGCCCAGGTACGTCCCGGGGTGCGGACGGTCGAGCTGCTGGGTGAGGATGCCGACGACCTCCGCGCCCGCCGTGTCCGCCAGGCGCTCCAGCTCCTTCAGGTGCTCATCGAGCGACTTGCGAGCGCCGGCACGCTTGAGCGGGGCGCCCACCAGGAGCGCCCGCTCGGTTGCGGGGGTGACGTCGATCAGGATGCGTGAGATGCGATGTCCTCTATTGGCGCGATGTGCCCGTGAGCGCGTTGAAGCGACCCGTGGCGGAATACGGAACGGTGAAGTTACCGACGACCGTGCCCACCGTCACGTCGCCGTTCACGTGGTAGTCCACCCCACCCGTGTTCAGGAGTTGCCGACCCGCCGCACCGATTCCGGAGTACGTGAAGCTCACCGGCACGGTGACGGTGCTCGAGTCGTTCGAGTTGACCGTGAAGCGACTGTCGACGGCGCCATTCGCCACAGCGACGTTGTCTCCGCCAATGGTGACGTTATACGACAAGCGCGTCGCATCCATGCGATACCCGTTCGGATTGTACACGCTGAGCTTCACGTCGAGGTTTCCCCCCGTCATGCCAATCCCGTTCAAGCGCACGTCCTGCAGGCGAACGACCGGCTGCTGAAACGCTTGTTTGCCGAGTGCACTGCACCCGGCCACGACTGCGATTGCGGCCGTTGCCGCACCCAACATGAAACGACGCATGACTCACCCCTTCGTTCGTGTATGCCTACCGGGTCACTCCTTGCCTTCCCCGCCCCGTCGCCGCAAGTCCTCCCACCATGCCATCCGCTTGGCAATTTCCTTCTCGAAGCCGAACGGACCCGGCGCATAGAACGCCGCATCGCCGAGCGCGTCGGGCAGGTACCTCTGCGGGATGTATGCCTCGGGGACCGAATGCGCGTACTGATACCCCTCGTTGTAGCCCAGTTCCTTCATCAGCTTCGTTGGCGCATTGCGGATGGCGAGCGGCACGCCCTCCGCCGGATGCGCACGCGCCGCATCGAGCGCGGCAGACAGCGCCTTCTTGCTCGAGTTCGACTTTGGCGCCGTCGCGAGGTAGATCACCATCTGCGCCATGGGGAGATACCCTTCAGGCGCGCCGAGCATGTGATACGCATCACGAGCCGCCACCGCGAGCTTCAGGGCTTCCGGATCGGCAAGTCCGATGTCCTCGGCGGCCATGGCCAGCGCCCGGCGGAAGATCACCATCGGATCCTGGCCACCCTCGAGCATGCGCGCCATCCAGTAGAGCGCCGCCTGCGGATCGCTTCCGCGCAGTGATTTGTGAAAGGCACTGAGGATGTTGTACGTCTCTTCCCCACCCTTGTCATATCGCGCAAACCGCAATTGGGCGGCGTCACGCACGACCTGGACATCGATACGTCCCGCCGTGCCCACGTGGTCCGCGGCGGCCTCCAGGATCGTGAGCGCGCGACGCGCATCACCATCCGCTTCGCGCGCGAGGAGCGCCAGCGCTTCATCCTCCACGGTGAGCGCCAGTGCGCCGAGCCCACGTTCGGGGTCGGTGATGGCAGACCGGATGACGGAGACGATGTCGTCGGTGGAGAGGGGCTGCAGCACGAACACGCGCACGCGGGAGAGCAGCGCCCCGTTGATCTCGAAGCTCGGATTCTCCGTCGTCGCACCGATGAGCGTGATGGTGCCTGCCTCGACATGGGGGAGAAAGGCATCCTGCTGCGCCTTGTTGAAGCGGTGGATCTCATCGGCAAAGAGGATCGTTCCGCGCCCCGTTTCCAACCGATCCTGCGCTTCTCGCACGATTTCCCGGACGCGCGGGACGCCTTCCGTGACGGCGCTGAAGGAAACGAATTCGCGATCCGTGTATCCCGCGATGAGCCGCGCAAGCGTGGTCTTCCCCGTGCCCGGCGGGCCCCAGAATACCATCGACGTCACGGTACCCTTCTCGATGCTCTCGCGCAGCGGCTTGCCCGGCGCCAAGAGGTGCCGCTGCCCGGCGTATTCGTCAAGCGTGCGCGGACGCATGCGTGCCGCGAGCGGCTGCGGGGGCGCCGCGGCGGCGAACAGTGACGGCCCAGGTGGCCGTCCACGCGATGGGCGTCGGTCAGCCACCGGTGTCGGCGCCCGATCGCACGTTTCGTCTACGGCGAATCATCGCGATGACAGCGAAAGAATGGCGGTTGACGCGGTTCCAGCGAGTCGCAAGGAATCTCCGTGGATTATTACGAGTTCGTGTGAGCGGGTTGCGCGCCAGCGCGTCTGTGTGCGTTGATGTGCCGCTCCTTCAATCACGCTTCGCGACCCAAAGACGCCTGTCGACTTCCACAAGAAACCGTTCGCGTTGATTCACAAGGGGCGCGGTGGGTCGCGTCGGATGCGATTCGCTGTAGTAAGTGTCCATCCTGAAAGTCGTCATTCCCGCGAACACGGGAATCCACTTCAACCCCGTGAACATGCATTCCCGCGTGCGCGGGAATGACGAACGTATCTCAAAGCACGGTTTCAGGATGACGAGTAGTTGAGGTGGTCATGAACTGAAAGGCCCGCTGAGAGCGATTCACCACGTAGAACGCAGAGGACACCGAGGCTGCACGCAAGTCGATCAGCGCCCGCAGTTCCGTGGTCCTCGGTGTCTGCGTATCCGCCGTTGCAAGTTCGACAGCTGCCACGCCAATTTCTGTCACGCCCCCGCGAGCGTGCGCGCGATGAAATACGTCCCGGTTCCGCCGACAAACGCCAACGGCAACTGCCACCCGCCACGCGATCGAAACTCCGGCACCAGGTTCGACATCCCCACATAGAGAGAAACACCCGCCGAGAGGGCGAGGCCATGCTGCCGAAGCGGCTCGATCACGTCCGTCAGCACCACGCCCAGCACGGTGGCGGCACCAAGCGCGCACGCGGCGAGAAAGGCACGTTGCCGCCCCTGGCCGGCGGCGAGGAACAGCGACGAGATCGCGAGCCCCTCCGGTACCTTGTGCAGAAGGACTGCCGTGAAGACCAGTGCGCCAACCGTACCTCCGATGCCGAAGCCGCTCGCGACCGCAACGCCGTCGATGAACGTGTGCAACAGCAGTCCAACGAGTGCGGCGACACTCACCGCCTCGCTCACGTGGTGCGTCTCCTCGCCAAAGTGGAAATGCGTGCCGATCACATGCTGGGTGATGTGCACCGCGAGGTAGCCGAGCAATGCGACGACCGCCGCCGAATGCCCTCCACGCGCCAATGCCTCTGGCATCAGGTCGATCATGGCGACGGCAATCATGAATCCCGCCGCGAACGCGAGCATCGTGTCCAGCGCGCGCGTCGACCAGCTTCGCCGCCTCACGACAAAGGCGGCGCCGATCAGATTCGCGGAAGCCGCGGCCGCTGCGTAGACGAGATAGACGCGCGTCATACGCGATGGATCCACCCACCCACCCCGCAGGTTCCGATCACGCGCGCGTGAGTCCCAGTCGCTCGGCCGCGCTGGCCAGTGCGTTCACCAGGTCCGGTGCCGCGGGGAAAGCCTGTCGCTTGATCTTCCAGCTCTTCGGGGATACCCGTCCCATCTCCTCGAGTCCGCGGCCCTCGAGCAGGTACAGCCACTTGTCTGACCTGGAGTAGATGAACAGCTCGAGATGCTCGTTGAGCGAGAGCTGGTCCTCCGACGTGTAGAGGCTGATCTGCGTTCCGCCGTAGCGCGCCAGCAAGAGCCGAAGCCGCGCGATCGTGTCCCGCACGTCGGTAAGCGGCAGCGACTCCCCGTGCCAGCTGCGGCTGCTGCGCAGGTCATCGACATGAAGATCGATTGCCGGGCCAAGGAGGTCGGACAGCGTCCAGAAGAGGTCCACGACGCGCTCCGCGTTCGCCACGACATGCGCAGCGAATACGCCCTCGTCCTCCGTGAACGTGAACCCGTCGCTGCTGGCGCGGAATCTCCGCCAGATGGAGGCTTCGGGCTGCTTGCCGCGAAATAGCATTGCGTCTCAGTACATGGGCGAAATGGTCGGGCTCGCTTGTAACGTCGCGAGCACATCAGGCAACTCGGCAAGCAGCGCCTGAGGCGTGTTCCGTGCCGGTAGCTCCAGCACCCGCTCCAGCAGCGATTGGAGAATCTTAGCATAGATCGGCCCGGGCGCGATGCCGGCTGCCCTGAGCTCGTCCCCGCCGATCGCGAGATCGCCCACCTCGATGGGGTCCCGATACCGCGCGCGAAGAATACGCCGATACAGCGCATGCACCGCCACGTCTGGAGGTGCGCCCAGTCCCGTGGCCCTGCGCGCACTCCACCGCGCCGACGCCACCCGAAACAGACCGCCCGCGTGCACTCGCCCGATCCGGGCGAGTAGCCGCCGCACCGCCACATCGGATGGCACACCATCGCCGAGGACCGACTCGACCCGCAACGACAGCTCTCTCCACCGCTCGCCAATGTCCGCACACCATGACACTTCATGGCGACTGAATCGCAGCGCCCGCAGGGCATTGGTCGTTACCGGCGGCGAAACATCGAGGAAGAGCGCGGCCAGCCGATTCACCGTGCGCTGCGGTGCGATCCTTCCGAAACTCGTCTCGCGCGGCAGGAAGTCCAGCGTGCACAACGCCACGTCGTCGATGTCCGAGAGCGACGGCACCAGGACGCTGAGCGCGCCCGTGCTTCGCCATTGCCGAAACGCCGCGCTCGGCGCATCGACCTGTTCCATCGTCTTCACGATCTCCTGCTGCACGCGTTCGGCCGACAGGCGCGTGAGGTAGGGCGCGGAGTTGGTCAGCGCCGTCAGGGTGCGTGCCTCGATGGCAAAGTGATACCGCGCCGCGAAGCGCATGGCGCGCAGCGCGCGCAACCGGTCTTCCTTCATGCGCTGCTCGGCATCACCGACGGCGCGCACCAGGCCGGCCTTGATATCGCGTTGACCGCCGTAGGGATCGCGGAGCTCGCCCGTGGCCGGACGATAGGCAATCGCATTGATCGTGAAATCGCGCCGCGCGAGGTCCTCGTCGAGACTGGCGCCAAACTGCACCACGGCGTGCCGCCCATCGGTTTGGACGTCGTGTCGAAACGTCGTCACTTCGTGCGCGACGCCCTCGCCGTCGAGCACGCTCACGGTTCCGAATTCGATGCCAACAGGGATCGTTCGCTTCCGTCCGAAAATTTCACGCACCTGCTCGGGATGTGCCGACGTGGCGAGGTCCCAATCCAACGGTGCGCCTCCCAACAGCGTGTCGCGAATGGCGCCGCCAACGCACCATGCCTCGAAGCCGGCCGATTCGAGCCGGTCGGCGATCGCGAGGACACTGCGCGTGGGGCGAAGTCGGTGCACGGGAGGGGTAGTAGTGAGCTGGTGAGGTTAGGCCAACGCACACCAGAACAGAAGATCACACCCGCGGTAACCCACGGAGGGCCTTGCACGGGGAAACATTTGTACCATATTCAATAGCCGCGTATCCCACCCGATCCCGCCACGATGCCCGACATCCTGCCGTATTTCGATGCCGCCGCCGCGCACCCGGACTTCAAGCGCGACCTGCTCGCGTTCGTGAAGGGTGGCGAGGCTCCCCGGATCCAGCTGCACGGGTACACCCCACGGGTCAAGGTGGAGCGCGTGCTCACGCAGCTATTCCACGCGCAGCCCGAGCTCGAGGTCGAGCGTGTTCGCCTCACGGCACGTTCCGGCTGCTCGGACTTCACCGGCGAGATCGTCGCGATTACAGCCAACGACTCCGAGCACCGTTTCCAGTTCACCTGGTGCTGCTCATGGAAGGCCGAGCAGGAAGGATGGCGCGATTGCTTCGGCTTCTGGGATCAGGCACGCGCGGCGCGCGAGTTCGGGTGGGACTGCTTCCAGCGGTGGGAACCGGCCTGACGTAAGCGAACACCGGCCGATCGACTTCTGCTTCGCCGTGTCGTTGACTGTGCGTGCGCCGTCGCTCCGCAGTCTCTCCCAGAAGGAAACCGATGGCAATTGGCATGCACATGAAAGTCGCGCTGCGAGTCGGACTTCGTACACATCGGAGGGATACAAAAACAAAAAAGCCTGGCGAGCCGCCAGGCATGTCGCGCTTTGGCAATCAATGAGCTTGGAGCGCATTCTGAAAGTCGTCATTCCCGCGAAAGC
>JBBQFW010000220.1:0-6691 GCA_038322445.1 Gemmatimonadales bacterium | reverse complement strand
TACACGAACGCATTCCGGATCGGCGATCGCGTCAAGATCGGGGACACGGTGGGCGACGTCGTGGAGAAGACGCTGCTCGTCACGCGCCTCTGCACGATCAAGAACATCGCCGTCACGATCCCGAATGGCGCCGTCCTCGGGAGCCAGATCGTGAACTACAGCACGCACGCGAGCGCGCAGGGGCTCATCCTGCACACGGCCGTCACCATTGGCTACAACGCCCCCTGGCGACAGGTCCACGCGCTGCTCATCGACGCGGCGCGTGCCACCGAGGACATCTGCGAAGTGCCACCACCCTTCGTGCTCCAGATCAGCCTGGACGACTTCTACGTGACGTACGAGATCAACGCCTGCACCGACCGCGCCGACCGCATGGCGGGCACGTACAGCCGCCTGCACCAGAATATCCAGGACGGGTTCAATGCGGCCGGCGTGGAGATCATGTCAGCGCACTACTCCTCCCTGCGTGACGGCAACGAGATCACGATTCCGGCTGCGCAACGCGCGCCGGACTATCGCGTTCCCGGGCATCGCGTGACCATCGAGCGCGCGGATCCCCCGCACGCCGGATAGTTCGTGTCCATCCTGAAACCGTGCTTTTGAAATGCGTTCGTCATTCCCGCGCACGCGGGAATCCATGTTCATAGAGCCCAAGTGGATTCCCGCTATCGCGGGAATGACGAGTTTCAGGATGGAGACTAGCCTGGTTAATGAGGAGGCGCGCCACCTGCCCGATGGGAGCACGCAGGCTGCGTGGAACAACGTATTGGGAAGAGCCGGTCGTTCATGTGGTCGTGATCCCCGCGAAGATGGGGATCCATTTCTGGGCTTGCTCCAACAGGGATTCCCGCTTTCGCGGGAATGACGGGTGTCTAGACGGACACCCTCTACCCGGGAGCGTTTGCGGCGGGTGGAGCGGCCGGACCGCGTGTCGACACGCACGGGGTCGCGGAGATGCGCACGTCCCAGCGCGAGGAGTCCATGAGGGCGAGTCGCCCTGCCTGCGCGGGCCCCGACGTGCGCAGTCGATTGGCGATCGTCTTCTGCGCCGTCGTCAGCCGACGGGTGTTCGCAACGGGACCATGCACGCAGGCCACCGCGCTGTCCGTGAGCGCGACCTCGCGCAGCAGCACCATCGTGGAGTCGATCCATGCTTGCTCGCCGCGTCGGGCCGCGGCATACACGGTCGCCGGAATGGGCACCGTGCGCACGACGGCCGGACTGCTCAGCCGCGCATCGAGGGCGCGTGAGAGCAGCGCGTCGCCGGAAGGCCCGAGCGGCGGACCGAGGTAGCGCAGCACCCCCCGCGCGGTGTCGCCGGCCGACATCTCGAGCGTCCAGCCGAGCGGCGTGCCCGCCGTGGCGGGCCACGTGGCGGCGAGGGCCTTCGACACGTCGCTGCGGAGGTCCGCGAGCGCCCGAGCGGGTGCAACGTCGTGAGGCGCCTGCGCGTCAGCCGCGGCGATGTCCACCAGCGCACGAGCGTTCGGCAACGCAACCACCGACACCGAGGGGGTAACCTCCGTGGCCTGTCTGATGAGGCTGATGAGCGTATCCTCGACAATCACCGCCCGCGCCGCCGTGCCCACGATCAGCACGCGCAGCGACAGCGAGCGCCGCTCGATCGACACCTGCGTCTGGACGGCAGTGGGGCTGATGTCGTGCACGATGCGCCGCACGGCATCGCGCGCGCGGACCTCCCACGTCACCTCGATGAGCGCCTGTCGCAGGGGAAAGAACACCGCGAGGAGAAAGACGACCGGCACGATGACCCGCGTCGGCAGGCTGAACTTCGAACCAAGGATATGATGGAGCCCGCGCTGCAGTCGTGCCGCGAACTTGTCGGTGCGCGTGTCGTCGTGATCGACGAACCCGTGTTCCAGCGCCGCCGCATCCACCTGGTTGTACCCGATGAGAAGGAAGCTGAGCACCGACAGGACGAGAATCGCCGAGAGGTTGGCGGTGAAGAGCAGCGCGGCGCCGCGCGCGATGGCCAGCGATCCCGTTCCCAGCCCGAATCCCGCCGTGCAGAGAGGCGGTACCAGGGCGATGCCGACCGCGGTGCCGGCGGCGGCCGCGGTCGTGTCGGATCCTGGTCGCACGGTGGTATACGCCGCCGTGAGCGCGCAGAACGCCGCAACGAGGAGGTCCAGCGCAGTCGGCGCGATGCGCGCGCTGATCTCGCCCGTGACCTCGTGGAAGGGGAGCGCCTGCGTGAGCATGGCGGAGAACCCCGTCGCGATAATGATGCTGAGCGTCACCCGCACGAACGCCCGCATGAGCAGCAGCGGTGAGCCGACGGCGAATCCCATGCCCAGCTCGACGATCGGCCCCATGAGCGGCGACACCAGCATCGCGCCGATCACCACGGCCGTGCTGTTCAGCACGAGCCCGAGCGTGGCGATGCCGGCCGAGAGCACGAGCTGGATCCAGTAACCCGGCGCACGACGCGCGTTGTTCTCGAGCATCGTCACGACGGTCCCGCTGCGACCCGCTTCATCAATACCGATTGCATTCGCGGCCTGGTGCTGCAGGCGGAGCGCGAACCGATGCATCACCGCCGTCACGCGGTCATGCGTCCGCTCGCCGATTCTTGTCCACGATGGCAACGAGGATCAGGAGAAAGGCCACGAGTCGAATCAGGTAGTAGATACCCAGGTCCGCCCGATCGCCCACCGTGACGGCGAGCATGACGAGTAGCGCGAACGCTGCGCCGCGCCGCCAGGATGAGCGCGGGTACGTCGCGGCACTTCGGAACGGAACGGAACGCCAGCAGCAACGCCACGTGGTCCATCGACGGCAGGTGGCGATGCAGCAGGCACCAGAGCGGTTCTGACAGGTCGCGATCAGGCATGCCGCAACGCGCGCCACTCGAAGCGGCCCGAGCCGGTAGGTGCCGTTGTCGTCATGGTGTTCGGGATCATCGCGAGAGTCCGAAGCGGGCGAGCGTCGGCTGGAATGTATCCCCGCGCGCAACAGGCGTCACGGAGCTTCAGGAGCTGCGGACTCGGGCATCCGCACACCACGGCCGACACCAAGGCGGCGCAGCAGCGCGGGCATTGTTGCCGCCTGTCCCACGAGTGAGAGCGCCACCGTTCCCGCCGTCATCACGATGATGAGGTCTCGCCCCTCACTGGTGTCCGGAAGTGCGAGCGCCAGGACAAGCGACAGCGCCCCGCGCAGTCCACCCCACGTCATGATCACCAGCCACGACGCCGGCAGCCGCTCCTTCGTGCGGGAGATCAGCGAGCCCGCGAGTCCCACGACGATCGCCCGCGCGGAGAGCGTGGCGACCGCCGCCAACAGGATGAGGAACCAGTTCGCCAGCAGGAGACTCAGCGAGAGTTGCGCCCCGAGCAGCAGGAAGACGCCCGAGTTGAGCGCGAACGCGAGCCACTCCCAGAAACTGTTCACCGACTCGCGTGTGTTGGCGGTCATGGGGTGGTGGCGGCCCGTATTCCCACAGGCCACTCCCGCCGCCACCGTGGCGATGACCCCGGAGCAGTGCAGCTGCTCCGCCACGATGAACGCTCCGTACGCCGCGATGGTCGTTAGCGTGATCTCGATGGACGCATCGTCCACCTGGGTGCGAACGCGCGACAATCCCCACCCGATGCCGGCGCCGAGCACCGCGCCGCCGATGGCGATCCGCGCGAAGTCCATAGCGAGGGAGCTCGCCGACGTCGCCTCACCCGCGAAGAACGCGAGCATCAGCGTGAGGAACACGATGGAGGTGCCGTCGTTCAACAGGCTCTCGGATTCCACGAGCACATGCAGGCGACGCGGCGCGCCCAGCTCGCGAAACAGCGCGGTGACGGCGACGGGATCCGTCGCCGCGATGACCCCGCCGAACAGGAACGCGGTCTGCCACGCGAGGTGCCCGCCGGTCAGCATCGCGGCGCCAACGATCAGCGCCGCTGTCAGCGCAATCGCAATCGCGACGCCGGGAATCGCCATCAACGAGATGGTCCAGGAATTCTCGCGCAGCTCGTGGACCTCGAGGTGGTACGCCGCCTCGAAGAGCAGGCCCGGCAGGAAGACCTCGAACAGGAGCTCGCGCGTGAGATGCGGCAGTGCGGCCACATGCATGGCGCCCAGCGCAATACCCGCGAGCAGCAGCGACGTGGTGTACGGCACGCGCAGCCGGCGCGAAATGATCGCGACGACGGTGGCTATACAGTATAGAAGAATGATGCCCGCTGACTCTGTCACAGCCCGTCCCATGTTGAGGCCGGAAATCTAACGGCCGGCTGCGTGGCAACGGCGCGAGCGAACAGGATCACGTTAGGAGCGGAAATCTCGACGTCGAGCGACCACCGGCGGCCGATCCACCGCATCGTGACGTCACTGTAGAAGCAGACGTGCGTGAGGTCACGCCGATACCACCACGACTCGAAATCCGTGCGATCGTCCAGCAGGGACGTCATGACCCCCAGCGTTCCACCCGGACGCAACACCCCGACCAGTTGCGCGAACAGTGCGGCCACATCGTGCGCGTGCTCGACCACCTCGGAGCAGGTCACGAAATCGTACGTGTCGCGAAACACTTCCTTCGCGGGCCGAAACAGGGGATCATGGCTCACCGTCGGCCGACCGGCGTCCGTGAGAAGCTCGGCCAATACCGGCACGGGACCACAGCCCACGTCGAGCCCTCGGGAGCCGGCCGGCATCCGCGCGCATACCGGATCGGCAAGCCGCCGGAGGAAGCGCACATACCCAGCATCGTCGCCACTGTTCCGATGCGCCAGGTACCGCGCGGCCTCTTCCTCTGGCCCCGGGCGATCGTCAGGATGCACGAACACGAGGTCGCATTCCGCACAGCGGAAGTACCGGCGATCGGAGGTCTCGAGATAACCGACCGAGATCGGCGCGGTACACAGTGGACAGACGACGTCAGGAACAGGCGCGGGCATTCCCGAAGATACGCGCACGAGGCGCGGACAGGGCGCCGTAACAACACGGATACAGCAAGGCTGCGTGCTGGCCGCGACAGACGCAGGCTGTACATTCGAAAAACCGCACGCACTCCCCCAATCCCGCAAACGAACATGCGCACCGCACTTTTCGTCTCACTCGCCATGCTCGGATCGGCGCAACGGTCAGCCGCACAGCAGCCCGTCATTCCGCCCGCCGCCTGGCAGGTCGCGGCCGCCGTGACGCCGCTCCCCGAAGAGCTCAAGGCCGGAGCCGCGGTGCTTGGCTATGAGACGGCGGGCAAGCTCGTCACTCTGCGCGCCGCGAAGAACGACATGATCTGTCTTGCCCCGGATCCCGCGGTGAAGAGCTTTCACTCCGCCTGCTACCACAAGGCGATGGAGCCCTTCATGCTGCGCGGACGCGAGCTGCGCGCCTCCGGCGTGAAGGGCGCACAGGTGGACACGGTCCGTTTTGCCGAGGTGAAGAAAGGCAGCCTCAAAATGCCCGCGCAGCCCTCGATGCTCTACCAGATCTTCGGTGGCACCTTCGACGAGGCATCGGGCAAGGTCACCGGCGGATCGGCGTTGTACATCACCTACATGCCCTTCGCGACCACGGCATCCACGGGCCTCACCAGCAAGCCGTCGGACAAATCCCCATGGCTCATGTTCCCCGGCACGCCGAAGGCGCACATCATGTTCACGGCTTCGATGTAGGGAACGTCCTCAACTCCACGGACCACGCGTCATGATCCACCTTGCCGTCATCGCGCTCATTCAGGCGCAGCAGCCGCTACCCGCTCGTACCGTTCCCGACCCGGGCGTCATCGCCACCGGGCAGCGCATCTCTCCCGCGGGCGTGCAGACCGTCTTCACCGGCAAGGTGGCCGGTGTCCGCTTTGGCCGGACGAGCGACGAGATCTGGGTCGCCGCGCCGAACTTCACCTATCGGCTCGACTGGCGCGCGAATCGCCCGCCCACGCGCGTCCGCGTGGATGGCACTCCCGGCGTGCACGCGATCACGATCGATCCGGTCACACACCGGGCACTCGTGTCATCCGTCGGACGCATCGCCCCGACCTCGTCCACGCCGGGTGTCGTCGCCGCACGACAGCCGGTCGCGACGCACCTCAGTGCCATCGAAGCCGGCGCGACAGGTGACTCCATCCCGCCCCTCTGGTTCTCACCGGCACTCGGCGACTACATGGCCGGCGCGCCCGGCATCGCCACACAGCCCGGTGCTGACGGACGGCGCCTGGCCGTCGTCCCGTTGCCCGCGAACGACGCCGTCGCGGTACTCGATGCCGAAACCGGCGCGCTCATTCGCACGATACCACTCGGCGTCGAGCCCATCGCCGCCATCGTGTCGGCCGACGGACGCACGGCATGGCTCTCCATCCTCGGCGGTCCAAAGCCGACGTCCTCGCAGCGCGCTGCGCGCCAGTGTTGCGATCCGCGCATCGAGTCCGTGCGCGTGGACGCGCGCGGCATCGCCGAGGCAGGCTCGGTGTCGCGGATCGACCTCGTGAAGGGCGTGGTGGATCGCGACATCGCCGTGGCGCGGCATCCTACCGCACTCGCGTGGGACGAGCGCGGGGGCCGGCTCTACGTCGCCGATGGCAACTCCGACTCGGTGTCCGTCGTCGACACACGCGCCGGCGTCGTCGCCACGCATTTTGCGGTCGCGCCATTCCATGAGCGACAGGCGGGACTCGCACCGACCGCGCTCGCCCTCGCCCCCGATGGACGCACGCTCTACGTCGCCCTCGGCGGCG
>JBBQFW010000219.1:0-6772 GCA_038322445.1 Gemmatimonadales bacterium | reverse complement strand
ACCGGCAGCAGGGCGGTAGCGGTCGTGATGTTGACGGGGCGGAAGCGCTCGTCCGTCGTGGTGAGGAACTCACACTGGTCGTAGGCGGACTTGCCTGTCGGAATGCGTGCGTTTCAATCCCGAACGAACAGATGGCCAATGTTGCCGGCGGCTCGATCACGAATTCGTCCGGCTTCAGCTCCGCGAATGCTGGCGCGTTGTTGCGGATCGGCCTCCGTAAGCTGAGCGCGCTCAAGGGCAGGTGATTCCACGCGGTGCTGCGGGCCGACACCCTTGAGCCGCGTTTGGGCTACGGTCATTGCGGGCATGCAATGCACAAATCCCCGGAGCATTTGCTCCGGGGGGTTGTGAAACGCGCTGCGTGAGCCCGGGAACTGGGCCGGCGCGGGAAACCTACTTCCGACGGCGGCGAACCACGCCGGCGACGCCGAAGAGGCCGGTGGCCAGAAGAACAAGGCTCGCCGGTTCCGGCGTTACGACTGCGGCCTTGCCGACCTCGAGATTATCCAGCACGAAGGCGGTGTTACTCCCACCGGACACGATGTTGATCTGGTCGAAAGCGATGGACGAATCGAACCCATACCACGTGGGGGTAGTTCTCCCCGATAGATCCACATTATCGGCGAACGAGTAAACGACCGTGTTGTTGAGCAGAGCGGTGAAGGTCGACACGCCAGGATTGGTGAAGTACATAAACGCCGCGCCATTCACAGCCGACGTGAAGAAGATGTCAGACGGGGAGACGCAGGGACAGGCGTTGTTCGCGAAGTTGGCAAGCGAACTCCTCCCGCCGCCGACCGCGGCAAAATAGCTGTTTCCGTCGTTGTACAGATTGGTGCTGAACGTAATGCCGGCGTATTCGCTACCGGCCTGCGCTCCGGCCGTCTTCCCTTCGAAAGTGTACGTCGCGGCCGGAGCCGACAGTCCGGTCGCCGCACCATTGATCGCCTGCGCACCGGCAGGGCTGGCAATCAAGGCAATGACGAGCGGCAAAAATGAGTAGCTGTGACGGCGCATGTTTTCCTTCCTTAAATGTGGATTGAGAGCGGGTGGTGGAGTGCGTCGAGACCGGCGCCTTTCACGAAGGATCACATAAGCATAAACCGCACCACCATTCGCCATATGAGACTTGAAGCTGAGGGCGGCACGGCCACTTCCTTATTGTGTTGCACATTTACAACACTCTGTTGGAGCATTGCTGCAGCAGTCTGGGTGGGGGCGGAGGCCGCGTTTGCACGACTACGCGGGGCTGGAAGCAAAAAGACGCATCGAAAGTTCACACCTCTTCCAACGCGCGAGCGTGCGATTCTTGTGAAATCCTTGTGCGATCGCGGAATAGTCTAGTGAGTGTTCTAGGGGCGAGCGCCCGGTGTCAACTCAAGGCGGGCGCACATGTATCTGCGAAGCTGATTTCCAACCTCGGGGAAACGGCTTTCGTGTTTCGTAGCCTCGCTTCGCCCGCGCCCGGAACCCATGCCATCCGCATACCGCCACCTGAAACACATCGTCTTCGGGCGACCGCTCGCGAGCGAGCGACTCGAGCATGAGCGGCTGAACAAGAAGACTGCCCTCGCCGTCCTGTCGTCCGACGCGATCTCCTCCGTCGCCTACGCCACCGACCAGATCCTGTTCGTGCTCGGCGGCGCACTCGGCGTGGCGGCCGTGAACTACGTCGTCGGGATCTCCGGCGTCATTGTCGGGCTGCTCGTGCTCGTCGGCCTGTCCTATCGCCAGACCGTGTTCGCCTACCCGAATGGCGGCGGCTCCTACACGGTGGCGAAGGAGAACCTCGGCGTCATGCCGGGACTCATCGCGGCCGCCGCGCTGTTGACCGACTACATCCTGACGGTGGCGGTCTCCATCTCGGGCGGTGTGGCCGCAATGACATCCGCCTATCCGGCGCTGGTGCCGCACACGGTGCTCATCTGCGCGCTGTCGATCATCCTGCTCACCATCGTCAACCTCCGCGGCGTGCGTGAGTCGGGTGCGGCGTTCTCGCTGCCGACCTACGCCTTCATCGCGATGATGCTCACGCTTCTGGGCGTCGGTGTCTACCGCTACTTCACGGGCCACGAGCTCGCGCCCCTGACGGACGCGTTGAAGGTCGATCCCGTCTCGGTGCGGCAGCACGGCGGTTCGATGTCGCCGGTGACCGGCTTCGCGCTCATGTACCTGCTCATGCGTGGCTTCGCCGAGGGCTGCGCCGCGATGACCGGGACGGAGGCCATCTCCAATGGTGTGATGGCGTTCAAGGCCCCCGCGCAGAAGAATGCCGCGACAACGCTCGCCTGGATGGTGGCCATTCTCGCCACGTTCTTCATCGGCGTGTCGTTCCTGGCGCAACACTATCACGTGATGCCGACCAGCAAGGAGACCGTGCTCTCCATCCTCGGCCACCACGTGTTCGGCGGCGGACCCGCCTACTACGCGCTGCAGTACACGACGTTTGCCGTCCTCGTGCTCGCGGCGAACACGGCCTTCGCGGACTTTCCTCGCCTCGCCGGCATCCTGGCCGCGGATCGCTACGTACCGCGCCAGCTGGCGGCGCGCGGCGATCGGCTCGCGTACTCCAATGGCATCGTCAGCCTCGCGCTCGTGGCGCTGCTGCTCGTCTGGCTCTTTCACGGCGACACGAACTCCCTCGTGCCGCTCTATGCGATCGGCGTCTTCGTGTGCTTCACGCTGTCGCAGGCCGGCATGGTTGTACACTGGCGCAACACGCGGGACGACGGCTGGCAATGGAAGGCGTGGCTGAACGGCCTGGGCGCGGTGGCCACCGGCCTCGTGTCGATCATCCAGCTCGTCACGAAGTTCACGAGCGGCGGATGGATCATCGCCATCATCATCCCGGCGATCATCATGCTGCTCCAGAAGATCCATCGGCACTACCAGGAGTTCATCGAGGACATCCGGTTCACGGGGCACAGCATCATCACGCCGCTGCATCATACCGTGATCGTGCCCGTGAACGGCATCACCAAGGCGACGTCGGCCGCGCTGGTCTACGCCACCACGATTTCGGAAGAGGTGATCGCCGTCTGCATCGAGGTGGACCCGAGGGACAGCGCGCAGATGCGGGCCGAGTGGGAGGCGTGGGACATCGGCGTCCCGCTCGAGATCGTGCCGTCGCCGTACCGCTCGATCCTCAAGCCGCTCGTGGAGTTCGTGGACAATCTCAGCATGGTGAGTCCGGGCGAGCTCGTCACCATCATTGTGCCCGAGATCGTGCCGAAGCGCTGGTGGGAGCACCTGCTGCACAACAAGACGGCCCTCTACATCCGTACCGCCTTTCTCTTCAAGCCGAATGTCGTGGTGATCGCGATCCCGTATCTTGTTGGGCACGCCTATCGATTGCGGGACCTGCTGGATCACGACAACGACATCGACGGTGAAACGGACGACAGCGATGCCGGGGACACGCAGCGCGCAGAGCAAGTCAGTGGATGAGGTCACCCAGCCCGCCGACGTCGTGCTCGTCATCGATGACGAGCCGCAGATCCGGCGCGTGGTGCGCAATGCGCTGAACGGATTGCCGTTGCGGGTCTCGGAAGCGTCGACGGCGGCGGAAGGACTCGACAAGGCGGCGGCGGAGCGCCCTGCCCTGGTCGTTCTCGATCTTGGCTTGCCGGATAGCGACGGTGTGGACGTCTGCCGCGACCTGCGAACGTTCAGCAAGGCGCCGATCATCGTGCTCTCGGCGCGGCATTCCGATCGCGAGAAGGAGAAGCTGCTCGATGCGGGCGCGGACGACTATGTCACCAAGCCGTTCAGCACCATCGAGCTCGTCGCGCGGATCCGCGCCCAGCTGCGGCGCGCGGCGCTCGCGTCCTCGGGCGGGCGGCAGGAGGCTGTCCTCTCGATGGGCGCAGTCACCATCGATCTTGTGGGGCGACGCGTGCGTCGGGACGGCGTCGACGTCCACCTCACGCCGACAGAGTGGAGCCTGCTCCGCGTCTTCATCGCACACACGGGCCAGACGCTCACGCACGCGCAGCTGTTCCGGGCCGTGTGGGGCGCGGATACCGAGGGAGACGCGCAGCAATACCTCCGCGTCTACGTGGGTCAACTCCGCCGCAAGCTCGAGACCGACGTGGTACGTCCTCGGCTGATTCGGACCGAGTCGTCCGTCGGCTACCGCTTCGACTATGAGGCCTGAGTCGGTCGCGCGGTCGCGTACGGTGGATGCCAGGCGGTGGGTCTTGTGGTTCGGCGTGCTCACGATCGTGGGATTCGCCATGTCCATCGTCCGTGGCCGGCTTGACAAGGCACATGTCGCACTCGCCTTTCTGCTCGTCGTGCTCTGGGGAAGTTCCGTTGGCGGCCGAGCGCTCGGCGTGTCGCTCGCCACCGTGGCGTTCCTCGTCTTCAACTGGTTCTTCCTGCGGCCGTACAACACGCTGGTCATCGCCGATCCCCTGGACTGGATCGTGTTGATCGTCTTCCTCTTCACGGGCGTCACCGCCGCGCAGTTGCTCGAGCGCCAGCGCCATCAGGCCGAGCGCGCCGATCAGCGCGCCGACGAGATCGATCGCATCGCCACCCTGGGCGCGGAGAACCTCAACGCTCCGCGCGCGCAGGACGCACTGGATGCCATTGCGACGGTCATCCGTGAAGCGATGGGCACGGACGATTGCATCATCTTCCTTCGCGACGACGCGGGGCTGCGTGTGTCGGGCCGCTCGCCAGCGACCGCGATCGGTGCGCCCGCATCCGGGCTCCTGGCATATACCGTCAACCGTGCCGAGGCTGCGGGCGAACGCGCCGATGGCACAGTGACCTTCATCGGCGACGCGATTCACGCCCGCGAGGCCGACCAGACGGGGCAACCACCGTTGGCCGATCTGCGCGCGCTCGGCATTCCGTTGATCGTGCGCGATCGCGTGGTCGGCGCCCTGAGAATCTCCTCGCGGGCGCCCTTCAGCCTCACTGAAGATCAACGACGCGTGCTCGGCGCGCTCTCCTATTACGCTGCACTTGGCGCCGAGCGCGCCCGACTCTCCGAAGCGGAAGAACTGTCCGAGGCATTGCGGCGTGCCGATCGTCTGAAGGACTCACTCCTGGCGGCGGTCTCGCATGACTTGCGGACACCCCTCACCGCCATCAAGGGTATCGCGAACGAAGTGTGGCGCGGGGGCGATCCGTTGCGCGCGTTCACCATCGAACAGGAGGCAGATCGCCTCACGGCGCTCGTCGACGACCTGCTCGAGCTGTCACAGCTCAACGCCGGCAGCCTGCGCGTGTCTGCTGTCCTCAACACGGTGGACGACGTGGTGGGCGTCGCATTGGAGCGTGTCGAAGCCGCGCACGGTGTGGGGCGCGTGCGCGTGGACATTGCGAGCGACGGTGAGATTCTCGTGGCCGTCGTCGACTTTGCCCATACGGTACGTGTGCTGACGAACCTGCTGGAGAACGCGGTCAAGTACTCGCCGCCTGATGCGCCGGTGTCGCTCAAGGCCTGGCGCGCGGGGGATCGTGTGGTGTTCGCCATCGATGACGATGGGGTCGGCATCGAGCCCGCGGAGCGCGATCGAATCTTCGAGCCGTTCTATCGCGGCCGGGCAATCGCCGATGGTACCCGCGGAACCGGGCTCGGTCTCGCCATCGCGCGACAACTCGCGGAGGCGCAGCACGGCACGCTCACGTACGCGGCGCGCGAAGGTGGCGGGAGCCGCTTCGTCCTCACCGTTCCTGCCGGCTCTCCTCCCGACGCGATCGCCTGACGCTCACGAGTCGCGGGGACGTGTCCATCGTCCTTGTGAAACTCTTGTGGAAAGGGAGCGGCTTTCCAATGCGACCCATATGGCTGTCGCGGTAGTCTCCGAGTGCGTCCGCATCCGTGCGAATGCACACTCATCGGACACTGTCATGCTCGACATCCTGTACGTCATCGGTACGCTCGCCTTCTTCGCGCTCATGCTTGTGTATGTGGTCGGCTGCGAGCGCCTGGGCCGCCCGCACGAAGCAACTGCCGTTTCCGGCGAGGCGCGGCCATGAACGCGGAAGCCCTCATCGCGATCGTTGCGGCCGCGCTCGTGCTCGTCTATCTCATCTACACGCTGCTGCGGCCAGAGGAATTCTGACATGACCATCAATGGATGGCTGCAGATCCTCTTCTTCTGCGCGGCAGTGCTGGCGGTCGCCAAGCCACTCGGGATCTATCTCGTGGCGGTGTATGACGGCCGTACGCGCTGGCTCGCGCCGGTCGAGCGCGGCATCTACGCCCTGGCGGGCGTGGATCCGGAGGAGGACCAGCACTGGACGCGCTACGCCGCATCGATGCTGCTGTTCAGCCTCACCACGATGCTGCTGACCTATCTGGCGTTGCGCCTTCAGAACGTGCTGCCGCTGAATCCGCAGGGCCTGCCCGCGGTCACGGATCGCCAGGCGTTCGAGACGGCGGCGTCGTTCACGACCAATACGAACTGGCAGTCTTACGGCGGGGAAGCCACGATGTCGTACTTCTCGCAGATGACGCAGCTCGCATTCCACAACTTCGTGTCTGCCGCCGTCGGGATGGGGATCGCCGTCGCGGTGGTGCGCGGGCTCGGGCGCAAAAGCGGGGGGCGCATCGGGAATTTCTGGACGGACCTCGTGCGCGGCACGCTGTACGTGCTGCTGCCGGCGTCGCTGTTGCTCGCCATGCTCTTCGTGCAGCAGGGCGTGATCCAGACCGTCAAGCCGTACCTCGACGTCGTCACGCTCGAGGGAGCGAAGCAGACCCTCGCATTCGGACCGGTGGCGAGCCAGGAAGTCATCAAGCAGCTCGGCACGA
>JBBQFW010000218.1:0-6774 GCA_038322445.1 Gemmatimonadales bacterium | reverse complement strand
TCGGCTGACGATGATCGTCCTCGAGGGTGACGACGCCTGCGCGTTGCCACCGGATATCAGCGAGACCGTCGCCACCGTGGGCACCTTCGACGGCGTGCACCGCGGTCATCTCGATGTCCTGAGGAAGCTCACCGAGCGCGCGAGCCTCGCGGGGCATACCAGCCTGTTGCTCACGTTCGAGCCGCATCCCCTCGACCTGCTACGTCCTGATCGGGCCCCGCTGCTGCTCACGACACGTGGAGAAAAGCTGGCCGTGCTCGCCAGCGCGGGCGTCGACGTCGTTGCCATTGTGCCCTTCACGCGCGAGCTCTCGGAGCATTCGGCGGAGGAATTCGTCGACCGCATCCTGCGCGATCGCTTCCGCATGTCGTCCCTCCTCATCGGCCACGACCACGGCTTCGGCAAGGACAGGGCGGGAGACGTCGAGACGCTGCGCTCGCTCGGGCAGTCGCGCGGCTTCGGCGTGGACGTCATTCCCCCGGTGCAGACGGGCGACGGTGAGCCGGTGAGCAGCACAATGATCCGCCGCGCCATTGAGGCAGGCGATCTCTCACGCGCCGAAGAAGCGCTCGGCCGTCGCTACTCGGTGCGTGGTGCCGTGGTGCCCGGTGACGCACGTGGCCGCACGCTCGGCTTTCCGACCTTGAACGTGCTGCCCGAGTCTCCACGCAAGCTCCTGCCGCCGGACGGCGTGTATGCCGTCGACGTCGAGATGAGTGCGGGACGCTTCGGTGGCATGATGAATCTCGGTGGCCGTCCCACGTTTGGGGATGCGCGAGGAACGATCGAAGCGCACCTGTTCGACACGTCCGGCGATTTTTATGGTGACGTGGTGCAGGTGGGATTCGTCGCACGATTGCGAGACACGCGTCGTTTCGCGGGCCCAACCGAACTGATGCAACAACTCACGCTCGATGAGCTGGGCGCTCGTCGTGCGTTGACGCTCCTCGCCGAGTCGGCTAAGTTGAAAGGCTCCATGCACTTTCCTCCCTCCTCCCCGTAGTCGCATGTCCAATTTGAAGTGGCGCCTCATCACCATAGGCGTCCTCGTTCTCGTTTCGGTGTTCGCGCTCTTCCCGCGCGACGTGAAGACGCGCCAGCGTCGCCCGGACGGGACGTTCTTTGATACCACATTGCGCCGCGTTCCGCTGCGGAAGGGTCTCGATCTCTCTGGCGGAATGCATCTGGCGCTGGAAGTCGATGAGTCGAAAGGAGCGGTCGTGGACAAGAGTGCGGCGATCGATCGCGCGCTCAAGGTGGTGCGGACGCGCATGGAAGGTTTCGGCGTCTCCGAGACCGTGATCCAGAAGGCCGGCACCGACCGCATCATCATCGACATTCCGGGCGTCGATGACCGCGAGCGCGCGATTCGACTCGTGCAGGAATCGGCAGTGCTTGCGTTTCAGATCACGGACAAGACGGGCGCCTTCGAAAAGGTGCTTCCGCGTCTCGACGCGATCGCAAAAGCGAAGGGCTTCGGCACGTCGGTCGCCACCACGGGGCAGGCGGCAAAGCCGGATGCCGGACTCAATGGCCTCTTGACCGCTGGCGGCGATACGTCCAAGGGAGCGGTTGCCGCGGCGAAGAAGGATTCCACCAAGAGCGACACGGCGGTGGTCCCGGGCGTCACGGGCGGCGTCGTGTCGAAGATGATTCTCGCGGGCCAGTTCCCGGGTGAGTTCCTCTTCGAGCGTAACAACAAGGAGCCGCTGAAGAAGTTTCTCGAAGACAGCTCCGTGGTCGCCGCGCTGCCGCCCGGCAAGGTCGTGCGCTTCGGCAGCGACTCGGTGTCGATCCAGAACAAGAGCTACGGCTATCTCTACCTCGTCGACGAGCGCCCCATCATCACGGGTGAGTCGCTCAAGGACGCGAAGCCGAACACCACACCGGAGGGTACGGTCGTGGAGTTCCAGCTGGACAATGAGGGGGGACGCCGATTCCAGCGTGAGACGGCAAAGCACATCAAGGACTACATGGCGATCGTGCTGGACAATGTCGTCATGGGGCGTCCGCCGGTGATCAACGGCGCCATCGGCACACGCGGCCAGATCACCATGGGGCAGGGACGCGACCTGCAGGCGGCGCAGGACCTTTCGCTCGTCCTCCGCGCCGGTGCGCTGCCCGTCGCGCTCAAGGTTGCCGAGGTGCGCAACATCGGTCCGAGCCTCGGGCAGGATTCGATCAACAAGGCGTTGATCGCCGGAACCATCGCGCTCGGCCTCGTGATCGTGATCATGCTCGGCTACTATCGCTTCTCCGGCGTGCTCGCGGTGGCGGGGCTCGCGCTGTACGTGCTCTATACGCTGGCGACATTGGCCAGCTTCGATGCGGTGCTCACCCTGCCGGGTCTCGCGGGCTTCGTGCTCTCGATCGGTATCGCGGTCGATGCGAACGTGCTGATCTTCGAGCGCATTCGTGAGGAACTCGACCGCGGCAAGACGGTGCGCACGGCCATCGATGAGGGCTTCCGGCACGCCATGCCCGCGATCATCGACTCGAACGTCTCGACGATCCTCACGGCCGCGGTGCTGTACCAGTACGGCACCGGTCCGGTGAAAGGGTTCGCTGTCACGCTCATCGCTGGTATCGTCGCGTCGCTCGTCACGTCGATCTTCGTCGTGAAGACCTTCTACCTCCTGTGGCTGAACCGCTCACGCGGCGCCCAGACACTGAGCATCTAGAGTCCAATCATGCTGCGCATCCTTCACGGCACTCACTACGACTTCATCAAGCCCTGGCGCATCGCCGTGGGCATCACGATCTTTTTTATCGTCGCCGGACTGGCCTTCCTTGGCATTCACGGCGTCAACTATAGCATCGAGTTCACGGGTGGAACCCTGATGCAGGTCCAGTTCGCGCAGGCGCCGGATCCGGCCATCATTCGCGCGACGGTCGATGCCGCGGGCTATCCCGGTTCGGAGATCCAGCCGTTCGGATCACCGCGTGAGTTCACCATCCGCGCGGCCGGCCACGATGCGGGCAGCAGCGTCGAGAAGACCGCCCGCGAGATCGAGACGGCGCTCCATGGGAAGTTCGGTGCGGCGGAGCCACACGTCGTCCGGACGGAGATTGTCGGCGCCCGCGTGGGCGATGAGCTCAGCCGGAACGCCGTCCTTGCCATCGTCATCTCGCTCTTCGTCACCCTGCTGTACCTCGCCTTCCGATTCGAGTGGCGCTTCGGCTTTGCCGCGGTGCTCGCGACGTTCCACGATCTCCTGAGCACACTCGCGTTCCTGGCGATCATGCGCCTCGAGGTGTCGCTCACGGTCGTTGCCGCGCTGCTCACGGTCATCGGCTACTCGCTCAACGACACGATCATCATCTTCGATCGCGTCCGCGAGAACCTCAAGAAGGCGCGTCCCGAGCCCTTGTACGATGTGCTGAACCGCTCGATCAACGAGACGCTGCCGCGCTCCGTCCTCACGCACGTCACGGTGGCGGCGGCCACGTTGTCGCTGCTGCTCTTCGCGGGGGAGGTCATTCGCCCGTTCTCGTGGATCATGCTGTTCGGTATCGTGACCGGCACGTTCAGTTCCATCTACATCGCCGGACCCACCTTGCTGTGGATCGAGCATAAGTGGCCACGGAGCCGCGGCAACGAGAAGTCGCCGGCGCGTCCCTCGGCCCCGGTCGCGCCCGTCAAGCCGGCGGCCACCCGTCCGCCGGTCGCCGCCCGCACGCGGTGAACGCAGCCGCCACCCTCGACATGAACCGCCGCCCTGCGCGGCGGTTCGCATTTGCATGACCGCCTTCATCGATAGCCACGCGCACCTCGCCGATCCGGCGTTCGATGCGGATCGCGCGGACGTCATCGCCCGCGCGCGCCAGACTGGTGCGCTTGGAGTCGTGTGTATCGGTGAGTCCCTCGAGGCAGCTGGACGGGCCGCTCGCATCGCCGCGGAGTATCCGGACTTCTGCCGCTACACGGCCGGCGTCCATCCACACGCCGCCGCTGAGTTCGATGCGGCGCGTGACGTGCCGGCAATCCGCACCCATGTTGCGGCAGGGGCAGTGGCCATTGGTGAATGCGGTCTGGACTACCACTACGACCACGCCCCGCGGGAACGCCAGCGGACGGCATTCCAGGCGCAACTCGGGCTGGCGGCGGAGACCGGACGGCCCGTTGTCGTCCACACGCGCGAGGCGGAGGACGACACGCGCGACATGGTGCGGCAGGCGGCGAGCGCGGGCGTGATCGGCGTGCTGCATTGTTACACGGGAAGCATCGAGCTGGCCGAAGTGGCGCTGGCGAGTGGTTGGTACGTGTCGTTCAGCGGCATCGTCACATTCAAGAAGTGGACAGACGACGTGCTGCTGCGGGCGGTGCCCGATGATCGCATCCTCGTCGAGTCCGACGCGCCCTACCTTGCACCCGTCCCCCATCGCGGCAAGCGCAACGAGCCCTCGTGGGTGAGTTTCACCGTGGCGCGACTTGCGCATGCGAGAGGTGTAGAAGCCGCGGCGCTCGGTGCGCTCACGGTCGCGAATACGCGGCGGTTCTTCTCGATCGAGTAGCCGGGTGGCGTCGCCCCACCCATTATTCATGACGACGCACCGCACCCGCATGTCCCCTGCAGGTTGGCTGTTTCCGTCCCTCGTGCGTCACGCGACGCAAAGGAGAACACGTTGGCTCTCGAGACGCTGCACACCGACCAGGCACCCGCTGCGATCGGCCCGTATTCGCAGGGCATCATCGCGAACGGCTTTCTCTTCACGGCGGGTCAGATTGCGCTCGATCCCGCAACCACCCAGGTCGTTCCCGGCGACGTGGTCGCGCAGACGGAACAGGTCTTCCGGAACCTCAGTGCCATCCTCTCCACCGCGGGCGCCAGTTGGGGCGACGTCGTCAAGGCCACCGTCTTCCTGATGGACATGAAAGACTTTCCGCGTGTGAACGAGGTCTATGCACGGGTGATGGGTGACGCACGTCCCGCGCGGTCGACCGTCCAGGTGTCCGGGCTCCCACGCGGCGTGATGGTGGAAATCGATCTCGTCGTGGCAATCCCGTCGCGGTGATCTGGAGTCAGCTCGCCGTCCGTTCGACGACTCACGTGTACGCTTCACGCGTGCGCTCCGAGGTCAGCGGCCTGCTGCTGGCGGCCTCCCTTGTTCTGTGCGCCGCACCGGGTGCGAGCGCCCAGCGCATCGACAGCAGTCGAGTCGCGCCGCGCGCAGTGGTGGACACGGTTACCCGCGCCGCACCGCCGCCGCCGCTTTCACCGCGCCGCGCATTTCTCTACTCGCTGCTGGTACCAGGATACGGCCAGTCCCGGCTCGGCCGCCCAATCGCGGGTGGCATCTTCGCGTTCACGGAATCCATTGCCATCGCCATGCTGCGTGAGTCGCGCGCGGAGCTGCGCGAAGCGCGCTTGTTTCGTCAGGACACCCTCGTCAACATCGGCAACGATCCGGCGACCGGGGCGGTGGTCCTGCAGCGGACGTCGTACAACGATGAGCTGATCAGCATCCGGCGAGGGCATGTCGAGGACTGGATTGCGTTTCTCGTCGCGAATCATCTCTTCGCGGGAGCGGATGCCTATGTTGGCGCGCATCTCTGGGACCTGCCGTCGCAAGTCGCCGTGGAGCCGACACCGTACGGGGCGGCAGTCGTCGCCCGCATTCGATGGTGAGCGCGAACCGGGCGGCGGACGCGCCTATCGGCGTCTTTGACTCCGGACTCGGCGGGCTCACGGTCGCGCAGGCGATCATGCGGCAGCTGCCGGGGGAGAGTCTCATCTATTTCGGCGACACCGCGCGCGTCCCGTACGGACCCAAGTCGCCCGAAACGGTACGTCGATACAGCCACGAAATCGCGGCGTTTCTCCTGGAGCAGGGCGTGAAGGCCATCGTCGTTGCCTGCAATACCGCCACGGCGCACGCACTGCCGATGCTGGAAGCCGAGCTGCCCGTGCCGGTCATTGGCGTTGTGTCGCCGGGCGCGCGTGCTGCTGTAAAGGCAACGAAGTCGGGTCACATCGGCGTGATAGGCACTGAGGGAACGATCAAATCAGGGGCGTACGTAAAGGCGATTCATGCGGAATCCCCGGACGCCGTTGTCACCGTGAAAGCCTGTCCGCTCTTTGTGCCACTCGTGGAAGAAGGATGGAACGACAGCGAGGCGACGCGGATCATTGCCGCCGAGTATCTCGCGCCCTTCAGTCATGACGAGGTGGACACGCTCGTGCTGGGTTGCACGCACTATCCACTGCTGAAGCGGGTCATTGGTGAGACGATCGGGCGCTCCGTGCGCCTCATCGACAGCGCCGAGGAAACCGCGGCGGACACGCGGCGGATGCTCGCGGAGCATGGACTCGACAGTCCCGGATCCACACCCACTTACCGATTTGTGGCCTCGGACGATCCAGCGCAGTTCCTACAGTTGGGGCAGCGGTTCTTCGGGGACGCGCTGGAGCGTGTGGAGACTCGTACCTTCGGGTGATCCGTTCCATTCGCGCAGCGAGATGTCGGTCGGCGAGACCACCAGGTACGTCGGACGATCGAGCCAGCTGCCCGCGTTGGCAAACACTCCCCGCTCCACCCGCTCCAGCGTCGCCACGTGCGAGTGCCCGTACACCACGAGCTCGGGTGCATTCGGGGTGCTCAGCCGGATCGACGCCACCGCCCGGAGGCCGCGTCCTTCGTCCCGCGCGGTGTAGGTCCGACTGGTATGCGAACTCCCCAGCGCGAGCCGCGACGCGAAATCGGGATGCAGCATTCCCCCGAACGCACGAATCGCCAGCCGATTCCGCAGCACGCGCCGCAGCAACCGGTAGC
>JBBQFW010000217.1:0-6810 GCA_038322445.1 Gemmatimonadales bacterium | reverse complement strand
ATCGAGCACGCCTGCGTGACCCGCGGCACCTGCGCAGACTGCGCCACACTTTCGCTGCTGAGCACAGCGAGCGCCGTAAGTCCGGCGATGATGCTACTCTTGCAACGCGCCATGTGGCCTCCGTTGAAGTCGGTGGTGATTCCTGCTGGTCAGCGAGACGACGGACGTCCTCGCGATTGCACACGGGTCACGCCGCCAGTGGAGTGCAGAGTGATACCCCGCACCGACGGCTGAGTCCCACGTGTTCTGCGGCGTCTGCCGGACCGCGACGACGTGGAAACGACGAACGGAGCGACTCCGGTGATCCGGTGCCGCTCCGCCCGCCATGCGCCCTCTCGGAATCGAACCGAGAACCTACTGATTAAGAGTCAGTTGCTCTAACCAATTGAGCTAAGGGCGCTCAATCCAACAGCACTACGATTTGGCGCGCCAGGAGGGAATCGAACCCCCGACCCACAGCTTAGAAGGCTGTTGCTCTATCCAACTGAGCTACTGGCGCTTCCTTCGGCACAGGCCGGCCCCATCTGGAACGTCCTGCAAGGTCGGGGCGCCCGGATTTGAACCGGGGACCTCCTGCTCCCAAAGCAGGCGCGATACCAGGCTACGCTACGCCCCGCACATGAGAACCAAACAATAGCGTGTCCGCCACGGTGGGTCAACTGCTCTCGCGCGTGCTCACACTATTCGATGTGCCGTGCGCAACGCGCTCAACAGCGCCACGAATGCGCGCGCCCGATGGCTCACGCCCTGTTTCTGCTGCACCGTCGCTTCCGCCATCGTCATTCCCAGCTCGTCAACGAGGATGTGGGGATCATAGCCAAACCCGCGGCTGCCTGTGGGGATGTCGACAATGCGCCCGACAACTTCCCCGCGCACCACCATCTCAACGTGTCCGTCGCTCCACGCGGCGGCACATACGAATCGAGCGGTCCGCACGTTTTGATCACGCATCAACGCCACGAGTTGCGCGTTGTTCGCCTCGTCGAGCGCAGAGCCATGCAGATCGCCGCGACCTGCCCAACGCTTGCTCCGCACGCCCGGCGCTCCACCGAGCGCGTCGACAGATAGCCCCGAGTCGTCCGCGACGACGATGCGGCCGGGTAACCGTGCGGCGAAGAACCCTACCTTGGCGAGTGCGTTCTCTTCGAAAGTGGCGAACGACTCGATGGCCTCTTCCGCACCTGGATCTTCCGGTACTCCCGCCTCACGCAAGTCGATCACCCCGATGCCCTCGCTCGCGAACAAGGCGCGCAACTCGATGAGCTTTCCTTCATTGCGCGACGCGAGGACCCACGGTGACGACACGGCGCTCCCTATAGGCCGAGCGCACTGCGCTGAAGGGCATCGAGCTCCACGAGGCCCTTCGTCGCGAGGTCGAGCAGCGACCCCAGCTCATTGCGATCGAACGTGCCGTTCTCACCAGTGCCCTGCACTTCCACGAACCGGCCCTCGCTGCTCATCACGACGTTCATGTCGACGTCGGCAACGACGTCCTCGATGTACTCGAGATCGAGGCGCGGTTCGCCACGAATCACGCCGACGCTGACGCCCGCGACACGACGCTTGACCGGACTCCGCTTGAGCTTTCCCTGCTTCACCATCCAGTCGAACGCGTCGGTCACCGCGACCGACGCACCGGTGATGGCCGCCGTGCGCGTTCCCCCGTCCGCCTGAAGAACGTCGCAATCCACCTTGAGCGTGAACTCGCCCCACGCGAAATCATCGAGCATTGCCCGTACGCTCCGCCCGATGAGCCGCTGGATCTCCTGGGTGCGTCCGCCAATCTGCCCGCGCTCGCGATTGGTGCGCGTCTTCGTCGCGCGTGGGAGCATGGCGTATTCGGCGGTGAGCCATCCCTCACCCCGCCCACGCTTCCAGCCCGGGACGCCATCCTCGACCGACGCGGTGCACAGTACGCGCGTCTGGCCAAAGGAAATGAGGCACGAGCCCTCGGCGTACGATGCGACCGCACGTTCGATGGAAACCGGTCGAAGTGCGTCGGCGGGGCGTCCAACACGAACGGGATCAGCGTGGGCTTGATTGGGCACGGAGTCGGTTTACAAGATTGGTCGTCGAATGGCCAGGAGTGATCGGAATGACGCAAACCTCACCTCCCCAACCGCGAACTTCCGGCGCGCCGACGATGGTCGCCTCGGAGTAATCCCCCCCCTTTACCAGCACGTCGGGGCGAAGGGCCTTCACCAGCTCGATCGGCGTGTCTTCCTCGAAGATCACCACGCAATCCACCATCTCGAACGCAGCGAGCACGTAGGCGCGCTCCCCCTCGGTACGAATCGGCCGGTCCGGTCCCTTCAGTCGCTTCACCGACGCATCGCTGTTGAGGCCCACGATGAGTGCGTCACCCAGGCGACGCGCGCCGAGGAGGACGTCAACGTGCCCCGGATGCAGCAAGTCGAACACGCCATTCGTGAACACGACACGATCGGTTCGCGACGCACGCCACACTCGTGCATCCTCGAGGCTTCGCACCTTCGCCGCCGGATCGAGCGGCGCACCGAGGGTCAAAAGATTCCCTCGGCGTGCGGATTCAGGCGGACCTCCTTCACGTAGAGCGGCAGTTCCATGTGCACGTAATATTCGGACTCCAACTCGATGTGGCGCCCATCGCGCTGCAGGCTCACCTCACCAGCCGCTTCCGGCAGGCCGAGTGAGTCGGCACGTTCGCGCAGGTGCCGGAGGATGAGCGCATCGCTGTTGTGCGCCGCGAACTTCACCTCCTGCCGCATAGAATCCTGGAACTGGTAGAACTGCATGTAGTGCTCGCCGATGCCAACGCCAAAGTAAATGACGGCCGCCGCCAGGAGCATCATCACCAGGCAGCCGAGCGAGCTGAGTCCACGCCGCGCCCTCACCACTGGGACTGCGCTCCCTCGACGATGTCGTTCACGACGCGCTTGATCGCATCGCGTCGCCCGCCCGACTCGTCCCGTTCGCCGTATTCACCCTCGGCGCGCAGGCCCTTCTTCTCCCACAACGTCTTGCCGGTCGTCTGGTCGAGGATCTGCACGTCGAGGGTAATCTGCAGCTTCCTTCGGGACGTCACCGCCTGCGTCTGGGTGGAGCTATAGCCGACGGGGATGTCCGGGTCGTACGTGCGCACCACGCCCCGCACGAGCGCGTCGGCTCTCTCCTCCGGCGCATCACGGACACCGAGTCGTGGTTGAAGCTCCTTCCGCATGGCGTCGAGCAGCTCCCTCTGCAGCTCGGGCGTGGACGTCTCGTTGTCGAACGGCTGGATGGCCATCGTCCTGATGTTGCCGGGAAGTCCGCCGCCGGCAAACCCATAGCCAGGCGGCCTGCACCCCGAGATGACGGGGAGCAGGAGAAGAAGGCTACAGAATCCAGATCGAAGGATCGAACGGTGCAACGGCATCGGAACCTTGAATGACCAGTGAGAGCGACCGGCGCGCGGCCTCGTTGTGATACTGCACCCGCTGTGCGCCGGTACGTTCCACCCACTCCTGCAAACGGCCTCCGTCCACCCGCTCGAGCCGGGTCAGGGTATCGCCGCGAAACGTGGCTCGCCAATGAACCGGTGCACCAATGTCGGCACGGAGGACGCCCCCGTCAACGCGCACGATGGTGTCACGCTCGGCGGGCACGTCGAAGTGCCCCAGTGCAGCCCAGAGGAGGGCGCGCGGCGGCACGAGCTTGCGCGCTACATCAGGACCGGGAATGCGCAGTGAATCGCCGATGAGGACGGCAGCGCCGCCGCCAAACCCGCCGCCGAGGAAGAAGTCGAGGCGCACGCTATCCGGGGAACTGATGCGCGCCACGCCGTCGCCTCGTGCCGTGATGTCGCCGTCGTGGAGCTCCCACTGGAATACAATCTTCCGCCGGCCCTCGGCGAGGGTGCCTTTCGGTACTCGCTCGACTGGGGCGAGCTCACCGGGCAATGCGGCCACACGCGGCGGCGCGCAGCTCGCGAGCCCGAGGACGAAAACGACTGAGGCACTAGTGAACCGTAACACGAACGATGCGATCTCCCTGAATGATGCGGTCGAGCACCTCGAACCCGCCGACGAGCTCCCCGAAGACGGTATAGCCGCCATCAAGATGGGGCTGCGCCGAGTGGGTAATGAAGAACTGACTTCCGCCCGTGTCTGGGCCCGACAGCGCCATGCCGAGCGTACCGCGCTCGTACCGGTGCCGATTGAGCTCATCACGAATTGCATAACCCGGCCCGCCGCTGCCATCGCCGCGCGGATCCCCAGCCTGAGCCACGAAGTTGGGCACGACGCGGTGAAAATGCTGTTCGTCGAAATAGCCTCGCCGAGCGAGGGACGCGATGTTGTACACCGTGAGCGGCGCGTCGGCTGCGTAGAGCGCGAGATCCATCACTCCGCGTTCCGTCTCGATTCGCAGTGTGGGTGCGCGACCAATTGCCTGCTGGGCCCGCTCCTCGTACCAAGACAGCGGCTGCGCTACCGACGTGCCATCCTTCCAAGCGGCGAACTGAGGAATGGTCGCTGCCGCCGCGCGCTCGAGGGGATCGAGCGGACGTGGCAGCGCGGCGAGCTCTCGCCGGATCGAGTCTGGCAATTCCGTTCCTGCGTGCATGATGGCGCTGTCGGCGAGTCGCCAGAAGGCCAGTCGCGCGTCGGCATCTACGTCCGACCTGAACCGATGGTACGTCGCCAAGGCAGCGGCGAGGTCATCGGGCGAGGCATGCCGCCGCAACGCAGCGAGGCTATTCGACCGCACGGCGACGTCGTTGTCCTCAAGTGCGTTCCTGAGTTGCGCGCGTACGACGTCACGTGTGGACACGCTATCCACGAGTGGCGCGAGCGCGGCGATCGCGACTGCTCGCACACGTGCGTCGGGATCACGGAGCCATAGCGCGGCACGCTCCGCCGCGGCCCCTGCGCTGCCTGCACCACTCGACGCTGCCGCCACCGCCCGCTTTTGCCACTCCACACTCGCTCCCCAGTGCGCACGCGAGGCGAGGTCGATCCGGTGCTTGATGGCACCTTCGGCGAGACTGCGACGCACGATGAAGGTGGTGTCGGCGTCAAAGGCCGCGAACCACGCGCCAGAATCCGACGCGAATACGGGATCGAGCGACTGGGCAACCGCGACTCGAACGTTCACGTCCCGATCCGAGAGCGCTGCGAGGAGTTCCGGGCGCGCCGCGGTGCCATACGTCGCCATCGATCGCACGGCGTTCACCCGCACATGCGCGGACGAATCACGAACGAGCGACGCCAGGACGCGCTGCGCATCGGCGCCGAGGGAGTCGCCCGCCAACGCTCGCGACGCACCGCGCGCGACCTGCTCGCGAACCGCCGGCCATGATGACGTGCCGACGGCCAACAGTGCGCGGAGACCCGCCGTGCCTCGACCGCGTGCGATGGCATAGGCAGCCCGCCACGCGAGTGCCGAATCGGTGCTCGCCAGCAACGGAACGATGGCTGCCACGGGAACCGGGCGCAGCCGGACCGAAGCGAGCAGCAGCGCGGCCCGTGTAGGTGATGGGAGTGATTCGTTCCTCAGGCCAGCTTCAATCGCGGAACGTCCACGTTCCCCGACCTCGCCAAGCAACCAGGCCGCCTCGCGGGCCGGCGCGATCGGTCCCCGCAGCGCCTTGATGCCAGCCGATACCGACGCGGTGTCCTTCAGCAGGCCGAGGCTGAAGAGTGCACTCGCGGCAACGCCGGTATCGGTATCTGTGGCGAGCATTCGCAACCGCGCGACGTGTGCAGCGGCCGCTATGCGACCTGCCGTCACGGCGGCCAGTGCGCGCGTGGAGGGATTTCGATCAGCCAGGAGCGAATCGAGATACGCGGGCTCGTCGCGACGCGTGTCCTCGATGCGGAGCAGTCGTGCGTGCATCACGACCGCCGGCGAGGGCGCCTCAGGTCCGCCAACGACGCAGCTAAAGATCGGAAGAAGGAAGAGGATGCCGAGCGGCACGCGCCGCATCGAGTGCATGGCGGAATGGCGGGGGTATGACCGCGAGTCGCCCCGCGGCATCAATCGAAACGAGCGACGTGTGTGCCGTGGCAAGGCGAACTCCGGACGCGGCATTGCTGATGAGGTAGTCGAAGGTGATCGCGCGCGAGCGGACGCCCGTCAGCGTCGTCTCTATCCTGATGATGTCGTCGAACCGCGCTGGCGAGAGGTAGCGTACGCGGGCTTCGGACACGGCGAGGCCAATGCCTTCATCCTCGAGCCTGGCATAACTGCGGCCGAGGGCGCGCAAGAGTTCGACCCGTCCGACCTCACACCATACGAGGTAGTTGGCATAGTACACGACTCCCATCCGGTCGGTTTCGGCGTAGCGGACACGGAGCTCGGTCGAATGCGTGTATGTCATCTGTGCGGAAGGGAGGCGTGGAGCGGCGAACATTCGTCGGGCTGCCATCGTTTGTAAAGGCGATGGACGGTGTGTAGAATGCCCTCGTGCTGCCACCACCATGTCATGTGATCTCCGACGTCCACCTCGGCCACGCGGCGGAGTCCGTCGAGCGCGCGCTGCTCGCGTACCTGCGGTCGTTGCCGGGGCGGGCGGGGTCGCTCCTGATCAATGGCGATCTCTTCGAGTTCTGGTTCGAGTGGAAGACCGTTGTGCCGCGCAGCGGCGTCCGTGTGCTGGGCGCCTTGATGGACCTACGCGATGCCGGTGTGCCGATGACGATGATCGCGGGCAATCACGATTGCTGGGGCGGCGACGTGCTGCGGGAGGCTGGTGTCGACTTCATATCCGGCCCGTTCGACGGTATGGTGGGCGGCTGGCGGGCCCACGTGGAGCACGGCGATGGGCTGCGCGACAAGGAGGATCGCGGCTAC
>JBBQFW010000216.1:0-6840 GCA_038322445.1 Gemmatimonadales bacterium | reverse complement strand
GCCCCTCGATCCGCCGCAGGCGCTTGATGTTGCGCGCCTTCGCATCGGGATCGACGGCCACCGCCTTCCGCCCTTCCCCTTCACCCGGCATGGCGCACCCACATTCGATCGTGGCCACGACAGGCAGTTTCGCGCGCGGAGCCTTCGCCTTCGTCGGTGTCATCGCCTTCACTCCTCCCCTGTGCGCAGTGCCACGCTCGAACCCAGCCGCCACCACTCGCTTACGTGAACCTGGCACGACGCAATCGCAGGCTGTTGGACACCACGCTCACGGAGCTGAAGGCCATTGCCGCACTGGCCAGAATGGGGCTCAACAGCAGTCCGAATGCCGGGTACAGCGCGCCCGCCGCAATCGGAATGCCGATGACGTTGTACACGAAAGCCCAGAAAAGATTCTGCTTCATCGTGCGCATGGTACGGCGCGAGAGTTCGATCGCCTGCCCGACGCCGTGCAGGTCGCCGCGCATGAGCGCGACGTCTGCTGCCTCGACGGCGACGTCCGTCCCGGTCCCGATCGCGATGCCGATGTCGGCCTGCACCAGCGCGGGACCGTCGTTGATCCCATCCCCCACCATCGCCACCACGCGCCCTTCCGCCTGCAGCCGCTTGATCTCCGCCACCTTGCCCTCGGGCAATACGCCGGCAACGACACGTTCCACGCCCGCCACGGCGGCGATCGCGTCGGCGGTCTGCTGGTTGTCACCCGTGAGCATGACGACGTGAAGCCCGATGCTGCGCATGTGCTCGATCGCCTCGCGCGAGGTGGACCGAACAGGATCCGCGACGGCCAGTACACCCGCGAGCGCGCCGTCCACCGCGACATAGATCGCGGTCTTGGCCTCCGCCGACAGCCGCTCGACGTCCGCACGCAGCGGCGCCGTGTCGACGTGCTGCTCCGTCATGAGTCGTTCGTTGCCGACTGCCACCACCTGGCCATTCACGGTGCCGGTCGCGCCGCGTCCCGTGAGCGACTCGAAACCTTCGACGGAGGGAACGGTGAGTTCCAATTCCTTCGCGTGACGTACGATGGCATCGGCGAGTGGATGCTCGCTCGAGGCCTCGACCGACGCGACGAGCGCCAGCAAGTCGTTGGCCTGGCGTGATGCGCCTGGCACGCTCACGACGTCGGTGACCGTCGGCTTCCCCTCCGTGATCGTTCCCGTCTTGTCGAGGACGACCGTATCGACATCACCCGCACGTTGCAGCGCCTCGCCTCCCTTGATGAGGATCCCCATCTCCGCGCCACGACCCGTGGCCACCATGACCGCGGTCGGCACCGCGAGACCCATCGCGCAGGGACACGCGATGATGAGCACCGCAACCGCGGTAGCGAAGCCTCGCACCGCCGCGGCGCCCGCAAGTCCTCCGCTGGCATGCACGGAGACGAACCAGATGACGAACGTCACGATCGCGAGACTCATGACCACCGGCACGAACACGGCGCTCACACGATCGGCGAGCGCCTGGATCGGCGCGCGTGAGCCCTGCGCATCGCGCATGAGCTTCACGATCTGGGCGAGCACACTGTCCGCGCCGAGCGTCGTGGCGTGATAGCGGAATGCGCCGGTGCCGTTGATCGTGCCGCCGATGACGCGCGCCCCTGTGGCCTTCTTCACCGGCAGCGACTCGCCAGTCAGCATCGACTCGTCGACCGCACTCGTGCCGGAGATGACTTCGCCGTCGACCGGAATACGCTCCCCAGGTCGCACGACGACGACATCCGCCGCCTTCACGTCGTTGATCGGAATGTCGACCTCATCGCTGCCACGCACCACGCGCGCCGTCTTCGGCTGGAGGTGCGCGAGGGCACGGAGCGCCGCGGAGGTCTGCCGCTTGGCGCGCGCCTCGAAGGCGTTGCCCGTGAGGATGAGCGCGATGATGATGATCACCGCCTCGTAGTAGACGTCCGGCTGCACGCCGCCGCGGAGGAAGAAGCCGGGGGCGACCGTCGCGATCACCGAGTAGATGAACGCCGCACCCGTTCCCACGGCGACGAGCGTATCCATGCTCGCGGAGTGATGCCGGAAAGCCGCCCAGGCCCGCGTATAGAAGTGGCGGCCCGCCCACGTCATCACGGCGACCGTGAGCGCGAGCAGGAACCACGTGATCGGACCGCGCGTCATGCCACCCATCGTCGTCATCGAGACGAGCATCGCGATGGCACCGGCAATCCCGCTGACGATCGCCTTGCGGCGCAGCTCCGAGAATTCGGCGGACGTCGCCTCGTCGCGCGCGGCCTGCTCGTCGAACGTGCTTTGCCCCACCACGGGAAGCTCGGCGCCATAGCCGGTCGAGCGAATCGTCTCGACAAGCGTGCCGGGATTCACCGCGCCCGGGTCGTAGTCGATCGTCGCGTTGCCCATCATGAGGTTCACGGAGGCGTCAGCGACGCCGGGCATCTTGCTCAATGTCCGCTGCACTCGGCTCTGGCACGCCGCGCACGTCATGCCCGAGACGGGAATGACGATCTTCTCGGTCGTGGCGGTCGTCATTCCGCCACCAGCTTGCCGTGCAGCATCCCCATCCCGCAGGTGAACTCGTACGTCCCGGCCAAAGGCGGCGTGACTTCGAGCGTCGTCGTCTGGAATGCGGGGAGGAACTTTCGCACGCCAAACGAGGGAAAAACGACTTCCTCCGAGCAGCTCGAGGTCTCCTGCCGGTCGAAGATCAGGCGGACCGGCTTGCCGGCGGCCACGCGCACGATCGCGGGCTCGTATCCGCCATGCACGGCAATGTGCACTTCCTGCATGCCGGCGGTCCCGGTGGTGGCAACGGTCGCGGCAACCCCGCGCTGCGCGAGAAAGAAGTACCAGTTCACCCAGGCGAGTGCGCCGAGTCCGGCGGTGATCACGATCCAGTCGGTGCTCTGCATGCTATGCTCCTGTCGTCGCCCCGACGTCGCCGGTGATACGCGCCGGATAGCCCGCCGCCCCGAGTGCGCCGGTTGCCGCCGCCACGACCTGGTCGCTCGCGCCGTTGGCGAGGGCGATGGTGGCACCCCCGACGATGACCTCGGCGCCGGCGATGCCGGGGACTTCGGCGAGGATCGTCTTGACACGTGCGACGCAGTGGCCGCAGCTCATGCCGCTGATGGCGAGACGGATGGTCTCGCCCTGGATATCGGTGTCCGGCATTGCAGCGCTCCTGTTGTCAGGCGATGTGGGTGAATACCCCCTGCGGGTATAATGATAGATACCCCTATCCCCTATGTCAATCCTGCGCGGAAGGTCGCGATGCCGCTGGCGTGGTCTCAACAGCCGGGGTGGCATTCCACAGCGCGATGACCCGCACGACAGGGTGAGTCGGTTCGTGGCCGAGGATGCCAAGCGATGCAGCGTCGAGCGCGAAGTGTTGCGCTGCGATCACCGGCATGCCGATCCATCGCGCTGCCAGGACCTGCCCGAACTGGCCGTGCGAAAAGAGCGCGACGTTGCCGTCCATCTCGGCGAGACGTGCAATGAGCCGATCGGCGCGGCCGGAGACCTGCGCAGGCATCTCACCGCCGGGACAACCGTCCCGAAACACGTTCCAGCCTGGCCATTCCTTCTGAATTTCCACCGTGCGGCGGCCTTCGTACTCACCGTAATCCCACTCCGAAAGGTCGGGCTCGATCTCGGCTGTCGCTCCCAGTCCGGCCAGCTCGCACGTTCGCCGCGCGCGTTGACGCGGGCTCGTGAGCACGCGAGTGAACGTGTGTGCGCGGAGGAGTGGCCCGAGTGCGCGCGACTCGTCCTCGCCGTGCCTGGTCAACGGAAGGTCCGTGCGACCCGTGTGCTGGCCGGAAAGCGACCACTCCGTCTCGCCGTGTCGAACGAGGTGGAGCTGCAGCAGGCCGGTCTCACGCGCGCTCACTTGCCTGCCCCGGTGGCGACGTCCAGACCGGTTTCCATCGCGGCGCTGTATTCGCCGCGGACAGCCGCACGATTGCACTGCGCTCGATGGAGCAACGCTCGCTGCGCAGGCGCTCGCTGCGCGTCGTCACGGGCCCAGATCGCGAGTGCCGGCTGCTGAAGGGCGCGGCCAAACGAGAACGTCAGCGACCACGGTAGCGCGGACGTCCCTTCCGTGAATATGACGTGCATGGCGTTCAAGCGGGCGGAGGCCAGTTCGGCGGATTGGCCGCCCGACAGGAATGCAATGCCGGGAACGGCCGCGGGCACGACGCGCAGCAGACTGCGCACGGTGGTGTCGGCCACCTCGTCCACGCTCTCCTGCGTCGGGCACGTCAATCCGGGAACCACCATGTTGGGCTTCAGGATCATCGCCTCGAGCACCACCTTCTGGATGGCGAGCTGTTCGAACACCCGTCGCAGAACATCCTCCGTGACCACGCGGCATCGCTCCAGCGTATGGTCGCCCGTCATGAGCACCTCGGGCTCGACGATGGGGACAAGTCCGGCCTCCTGGCACAACGCGGCGTAGCGCGCCAGCGCGTGCGCGTTGGCGTCGATGCAGCCCGGACTGGGCAGGCCGTCGCCCACGGACATCACCGCACGCCACTTGGCGAATCGCAGGCCCAGCCCCCGATACATGACGAGGCGGGCGCGCATTCCGTGCAGGCCTTCGGTGATGCGCTCTCCGGGATGACCGGACAGCGGCTTGGCGCCGAGGTCGACCTTGATGCCCGGCATGATGCCCGCGTCGGCGAGCACCGTGATGAAGGGCGTACGGTCGGTCGTCACCTGCCGGACTGTTTCATCAAACAGGATTGCGGCGCTGATACTCGTCCCCAGGTCCGGCGTGGTCACGAGCATTTCGCGGTACGCGCGCCGGGCTTCCTCGGTCTGCGGCATGCCCACTTCGGCAAAGCGCCTATTGGCGGTTCCCGTGCTCTCGTCCATCGCGAGCAAGCCCTTGTCGCTGGCGACCATCGCCCTGGCGGTCGCCCTCAGCTCGTCCTCATTCATGCGACGTCGCCTCGAGCCGCGGGCGCTGCGCGGAATCGCGCAGACGCCGACTGGCATTCATGATCGCTCGGCGCGCTGGAGCGCCTCGGCGCGCCCAAGGGTGGTCTCGATGAGCGAGACCAGGCTCTTGGCTGCCCCGTGCACGGCGAGTGGAATCGTGCCGGCGTGATGCGTTACCGCCATTGGCTGCCGACCCTCGAGGCGGGCTTCCAGCGTGCAGCGAATGTCGTCCTCACCTCCCTTGGGGCCGTTCTCGTCAGCGAGGTGCAATTCCACCCGCGTGATGCGATCGCTGAAGTGCCGCAGGGCGTGCGTCACGGCTTCGGTGGTCGCAGCCACCACGGTCTCGTTTCCGTCGATGTTGTGGCCGGTATTGATCTGAATCTGCACGTGCTTCTCCTGTTGGTATGATTGGACGCGGTCGATACCGCGGTGCTGCCCATGTGCGCTACTCGGTCAACGCCGTGCGAGCGGCCGCCAATTCCCGTTGGCGTTTTGCCGTCGGCTTCGGGTAGCTCATCTTCAGCCCGCCGAGCGCGTCGAGGACGATCTGTGACACGATCAATCGGGCATTCTCCTTGTCGTCGGCAGGCACGGCGTACCACGGTGCGTGATGGGTGCTCGTCGCCTCCAGGCACTCCTCGTAGGCGTTCATGTAGGCATCCCAGTGCGCGCGTTCGTGGATGTCGGCGAGACTGAATTTCCAGTGCTTGTCCGGCTCGTCCAGCCGCTCGAGAAAACGACGCCGCTGCTCGTCGCGCGACAGATGGAGAAAGATCTTGACGATGCGTGTGCCGTTGCGATGGAGATGCTTTTCCTGGTCCACGATGGATCGAAAGCGATGCTTCCAGCGATGTTTGTCGTCGTGCTTCCGATGGGGCAGCCGCTCGTCCTGCAGCAACTCCGGATGGACACGCACGACGAGCACTTCCTCGTAGTAGGAACGATCGAAGATCCCGATCCGCCCCCGTTCGGGAAGCCGGCGGGTGGTGCGCCACAGGAAGTCGTGCTCCAATTCCTCCGCGCTCGGCCGCTTGAACGAGAACACCTCGCACCCCTGGGGATTGACGCCGGACATCACGTGGCGGATGGCGCCGCCCTTCCCGGCCGCGTCCATGCCCTGGAACACGAGCAGCAACGCATACCGATCGGACGCGTAGTGCAGGCGTTGCAGATCGCTCAACTGGCCAACATGATCCGCGAGGAGTTTCTGGTACTCTTCGCTCGAGCTGTAAAATGGCTTCACGCTGGTCGGATACTTGTCGAGCTCGACCTTCGTTCCGGGCTTCACCCGGAAATCGTGGGATTCGATGGTATTCATGGGTTCCCCTGTCGCGATCCGCCGAGTGCTTCGAAGCCGGACACCACGTCGAACAATTCCTCGTCGATGCCACCCTGCCGCAGACGATGAAATGTGTCATGCAGGGTCTTGAGCAACTCCTCGATGTTCTTGTCGGCCCGCGTCATGGCAGCCAGGCGACTCGCGTTCTCGCTCGCGAGGGACTCGGCGCATGCACGGAAGAGCGACACGAACAGGTACTCGCGGATGAGCGCGCGCAGGGTCGATGTGTCGACACCCATGACCTGGGGTATTTGTTTCGTCGGCCACGGACGCTGACCAAGGTCGCGGCTCCAGCGTTCGTCGAGCGGCAGCAGCCGCTCGCTGACCGGTGTGTAAGAGGCTCCTGACGAGCGCCGATTGTACACGAGATACAGTTCCTGGATGTCATGACGCGTCTCTGTCTCTGCAAGGATCTGCCCCACGAGCGCGGTGATCGCGGAGACTTCGCCGGGCTCTGCGAACATCCCGACGGGCGGCAGGCCGGCATCCGCCAGGCGCGCATCCACGCGCTCTCCGACAGCCCACACCTGCACGGTGCCGGTCAGCTTGCCGAGCAGGGTGACGGCGTAGTCGGCCACCACGTCGTTGAAC
>JBBQFW010000215.1:0-6857 GCA_038322445.1 Gemmatimonadales bacterium | reverse complement strand
GTCGATGGATTCGACCGTCAATGGATGGCTGCGTCTCTCGAACAACTGGAACCAGGTCTGCAACGCCGGCATCACCTATGGGGCGATGGCGGTTTATGAGCACCAGCCCGAACGCTCTCGCGCGCTGGTCAATCGGGCGATTGTCAGCGTCGTGCTCCCGATGCAGGACTACGCGCCCGACGGAGCGTATCCCGAAGGCTACGGCTACTGGGACTACGGCACCTCGTTCAACGTCATGCTCCTCGGCGCACTCGAGAAGATCTATGGCGATGATTTCGGCCTGAGTGCCCGGCCCGGCTTTCTGAAGACCGGTGGCTACATGGCCAACATGGCCGGGCCGACCGGCGCGGGATGGAATTTCGCCGATGCTGGCGCTGCCAACGCATTCCATCCCGCGATGCTGTACTTCGCGGCGAAGACACGCGATGCAGGACTGCTGTGGACCGAGCGCGCGAACCTCGCTCGCAGCGACGCGCGACGCCTTTCGCGAGATCGGCTGCTACCCGCGGCCATGATCTTCGGGCGAGGCATCGATATCTCAAAGGCGCCTCCGCCCATGGCAACGACATGGACGGGCAATGGCAAGAATCCCGTCGCGATGATGCGGACGTCATGGACCGACCCTGCGGCGATTTTCGTCGGCGTGAAAGGCGGCAGCGCGTCCGACAATCATGCGCACATGGACGCTGGTTCGTTTGTCATGGAGGCGAACGGCGTCCGATGGGCCATGGACTTCGGGGCCGACGACTACAATCAGCTCGAGGCGGCCGGCGTGGATCTCTGGAACCGGTCGCAGGTGTCGCAACGCTGGCAGGTGTTCCGCTACAACAACAGGGCGCACAACACGCTCACAGTGAACGACAGCCTGCACCTCGTGACCGGTCGCGCCACAATCCGGTCGACGTCGGCCTCGGCAAAGCTGATGAATGCGATCGTCGACATGAAGGATGTCCTCGGCGGATCGCTCGAGAGCGCCGAACGCGAGGTCGCAATCGTGGACGGCGATCACGTGGTCATCCGTGACGCGATCCAGACGGGCAATCGACCGGCCACGCTTCGCTGGAACATGGTGACCCCCGCCACGGTGAAGATCACCGGCCCGAGCTCGGCGGAGCTGACGCGGAATGGGCAGGTGCTCACGCTTCGTGTGACTGAGCCAGCCATGGTAACGATGAAAACGTGGACCACCACGCCCACGCACGCTTACGACTCGCCGAATCCGGGCACGACGATGGTTGGCTTCGAGGTGTTGCTCCCGGCAGGTACGCGCCAGACGCTGTCGGTACTGCTCGTTCCAGCGAAACGGTGAACCGCGCAGCGGCGAGTGGAGCGAGCAGGCCGCCGCTTGTTGCGGCGAGTGAGCACTGACGCAGCTAACGCGGAAATGACGACAGCAGAGCGAGCGCACAAAGCTCTGCGAGCGGAGTGCGGCGCCGCCTCTGAAGTCGCTGCCCTGAAGACCGTCGGCCGCGGTGTACATCGTCCCCTTCTTCGTGGCGGGATCGAATCGCGTGATGCCGCGATCGCCGCTGACCCGATCGCGGAGTGAGATAGTGTCCACCCCGAACGTAGCTCATAGCACGGTTTCAGGATGGCAACGAGATAGCGCTTCAGGCCACGGCGCCCCACGTGGGACACTGTTGCGTTTCCCGCCGTTTCGGACCGTTGAGCCGACCGGCTCCGAATTCGCGCGTTGGAGAGCAGGAGTCACGACACTGCCCTCGCACGACTGCGCCTGTCCCGCGCGGCGGGATGGGGCGAGGCGATCTCGACGAGAACCGATCGGCCGAACGGATCGCGAGCTGTCTATCTCGCTACGGTGGACTGGCCGGTCTCGCAGCATGTAGCGTGGCATGTCACCCGATTCGCGGTGTTAGGAGGCCAGCCACGGTTCGCACTCAGCTCCATCGGCCTCGCCATTGGCCAGGTGCGCTGACGAAGCGCTGAGGCAGCGCGACGGTGGCGCCGATCGGCCATGCGCGTAGCGATTGCCCAACGCCGGCCTGCCCAAGGCGTGTTCGTCTGGACAACCACGCGCCGACCCGCCCTCTTTCGTGGCATCGACTGCGTCGCCACACACCAGCACGCACCGCACCCGGGGTCGCACAGTACGCGATGCCCGCTCACGAATCCGACACCAGAGGATCCACGATGCTGCTTGGCCTGAGGACCGTCATCTACGCCGCACCCGAGCTGGATCGCGCCAAGGCGTGGTACACGGCGCTGCTCGGCATTTCGCCGCACTTCGACGAACCGTTCTACGTTGGCTTCAACGTGGGCGGGTATGAGCTTGGCCTGGATCCCAACGCTGCACCGTCGCCAGGCGCGAATGGCGCAACCGCGTACTGGGGCGTAGCGAACCTTGACGCAGCGCTACTGCACGTCCAGGAGCTCGATGTTGCCGTGCTCTCGGCCGCGCAGGATGTGGGCGGCGGCATCCGCGTGGCAACCATCGCCGATCACGCGGGTAACGTTCTGGGCCTCATCGAGAATCCCCACTTCACGCTGCCCTGAATGCCGATTCGTGCACGGCTGTTCGAATCCCTCGCGACTCAGGACGCGGACGAACAGCGTGCCCGCGAGCTGGAACGTTTCGAGCGCGAGATCACCCGTGCTCACCGGCGGCTCCTGTGTGAGACATTGCTCGGCTGCGTGGGGTGTGCGGTGCTGGGACTGTACCTCGTCGGCTGGGCGGTTCATACGACCGACGGCGGAATGGGCCGCATCAGCCTCTGGGTCGGGCTCCTGGCGGGCGACGGCGGCATGATCGCGTTCCTCGTGCGGTACTTCCGCGGCAGCGAGGAGAACGGCTCGCCCTGACCTGATTCACCGTCGAATTCCGCGCGGTGGAGGAGCGAATGGTTTCGGCGCTCCCACAACACGGAATCCCCGATGATCCACCGCCCCGCTGCGTCAAGCACACATGCTCGCCATCTGTACCGTGTGGTCCGCGTGACCCGAGGGGTATTGCGAGGTGTCGCACTCGTCACGAGACGCGCGCTGCCGGCGCACGCGCAGGCCCCTGCGTTCGTGGCCGCCTGCGCGGCGTCAACATCGGCAGGTGTCGCACGCCGGGCGCGCGCGCGACAGCTCACTGGAGCACCTCAACGGGCACACTCACCTCCAACCCAGCCCACGCGCGCTCGGCGGTGAGCGCACGCAGGCCGAGTCGCCGCGCGGTGGCGAGACAGACGCAGTCTGCCAGCGTGAGGCCACGCTCCCGAACCGCGGCGTGAAGTTCCGCGGCAGCAACCGCCGTCTCCCAGTCGCACGAGATCACCGTAAGTCCAAGTCGCGACAGGGCTCGCGCTGCGGCGTGCGTCGTGGTGAACCGTGACAGCACGGCGAGACACTCCGCGACATTCACGGCACTGATGACCGCTGTGCCGAGTGTCTGTTGGACCCGATCGGCGCCAGGCTCGTTCCTGGCGAAGGCCAGCACCGCCGACGCGTGAAGAACCACCGGCTCAGCGTCGGCCACGGGCCGTCCGTGCAGGAGTCGCCTGTGGCGGCTGCTCGGCGACCGATGCGTCATCCCGACGAATGAGCCGGAGCTCGGCCACGAGGGATGCGCCGGCGGGCACATTGGCCGAGACGAGCTGACGCAACTCCCTCGTTGCCATCTCGCGCGTCCAGAGCAATACGCCCTGGTCGGTCACGTCCATGAGCAGCGTATCGCCCGGTTGGATACCGAGGCGCTGGCGCACGTCCACAGGAAGAATCACTCGGCCGTCGCGTTCGAGCCGCACTTCGACGGCGTCGATCGCGTTGCCGGAGCCGTGAAGGTGATCGGGAGGGAGCAGCAGCATGGAGTACCGCAGTCCGCAGCGGGACGGTTGAAGGGATCGGGCGAACACACTCGGCACGACGCAGACTTAAACGTCTGGCGTCATTGGACCGTCACCTGACGCGATCGGAGCGGCCGAAACCCCGATGCTGAGCGGCCTCTCCTCTCGCGAACTCCCGTACGTGCACGGTCCGATTTCGGCCGGGCAGCCGGCATGCCCGGATGGTACATTGGTCAATCGATGAACTCGGCTCTCGACGACGTGAGACGCGCCCTCGCGGGCGAATATGACATCCAGCGGCTGCTCGGTCGCGGAGGGATGGCGACCGTCTACCTCGCCGAAGATCTGAAGCGCGACGGTGGACTGGTCGCGGTGAAGGTGCTCGAGCCGGACCTGGCAGGCTCCGTGGGACACGAGCGCTTCCTGCGCGAAATCAGGATCGCGTCGACGCTCACGCATCCCGGCATCCTCACGGTGCAGGACTCCGGCGAGTCCGAGGGGCTTGTCTACTATGTGATGCCGTATGTGGACGGCGAGTCGCTTCGTGAACGGCTCGATCGCGAGAAGCAGTTACCCATCGACGACGCCGTGGCGATCACCACCGAGGTGGCCGACGCACTCAACTCGGCGCACGGTCAGGGCTTCATCCATCGCGACATCAAGCCGGAGAACATCATGCTCGCCGGCGGTCACGCACTCGTGACGGACTTCGGCATCGCGCGCGCGGTCGACCAGGCCGGCGGCGAGAAGCTCACGGATACGGGACTCGCCGTCGGCACGCCGGCATACATGAGCCCCGAGCAGTGGGCGAGCGACAAGGTCGATGGCCGCAGCGATCTCTATGCCCTGGCCTGCGTCACCTACGAGATGCTGGTGGGCGAGCCGCCCTTCACGGGGCCGACCGCACAGATCATCCTCGCGCGCCACTCCATGCAGGAGGTGCCGAGCCTGCGGATTTCCCGCGCGACGATTCCAGCGGAGGTGGACGAGGCGGTGCGACGGGCGCTGGCGAAGGCGCCGGCGGATCGCTTCAACTCCACCGGCGAGTTCGCGCGCGCGCTGACATCACCGCCGGATCCCAAGACGTCGCGATCACTGAACCGCACGGGCAGTACGCCCGCGGCGTCGCCGTCGCGCCGTCGCCTGATGGTCGCCATGGCGTCGATCGTGCTGCTGCTCGTGGCTGGCGCCGGCTGGTTCGTGTTGCGCGGCGGCGCCGGCGGCAGCGACGCGAACCGTTCCCGCATTGTCGTGCTTCCGTTTCGCAACGTGGGTGCGCCGGAGGACCAGTACTTCTCCGACGGGATGACCGAGGAAGTCACCTCGCGACTCTCCAGCATTGCGAGCCTCGGCGTGATCGCGCGAACGTCCGCGATGCAATACCGCGACACGAAGAAAACGGTGCAGGAGATCGGCAAGGAGCTCGGCGTGGGGCACCTCATCGAGGGCAGTGTGCAATGGGACCGTTCGGCGAAAGGGCGGCCCGGCGTACGCATCACGATCACCGGCATCAAGACGTCTGACAACACGCAGGAGTGGACACTCAGTGAGACGGTGGAGGTCGCGGACGTGTTCGCGCTGCAGGCGCGCGTGGCGGAGGAGGTGCTGAAGCGGCTGGACAAGGTGCTGCTGGAGCCCGAGAAAAAGCTGCTCGCCCTGCGCCCCACCGACGACATGACGGCATACGACTTCTACCTGCGCGGCAATTCGTACTACAACAAGAGCTGGGAGCGGCGGGACGTGGATTCCGCGATCGTGATGTACGAGCGCGCCACGCAGCAGGATCCGAAGTTCGCGGTCGCGTGGGCGGCGCTCGGCAAGGCGCACACGTGGAAGCACCGGCTCAGCTTCGATGAAACACCGGAGCGTCTTGCCATGGCGCGCGAGGCGATCGCGAAGGCCGTGCAGCTCGGGCCGAACCTGCCGGAGACGCATATCGCGCAGGGGCTCTACTACTACTGGGGCGAGTGGAACTTCGAGCAGGCCATCGACGAGCTCCGGAAGGCGCGGTCGATCCAGCCGAGCAACGCGTGGGTGTACCTGCAGCTCGGGAATATCCGTCGCCGGCAGGGGCAGTGGCTGCAGGCGATCCAGGAATACGAGAAGGCCGGTGAGTTCGACCCGCGATTCCATGTGATCTGGTTCAACATCGGTCACGTGCGGCTGCACATCCGCGAGTACGACCAGGCGGAGCCGCTGTTCGAGCGCGCGCTCACGCTGCAACCGACCTTCCTCGACGCCTACCTGATGAAGATGCGACTCATCATCAGCAAGACGGGCGACGGGAAGAAGGCGCGGCAGTGGCTGGATTCGACGGTGAAGGTGGTGCCGTCGGAACGGTGGCGACTCATTCCCGACTACTGGCTGTCGGGGCAGATGCGCATCATCTATCCGTCGCCGGCGGAGCGCCTGAGCGTGATCAACGCGGGCCGGTTCGGGCTGGATACGTCGCTCGCGCTGCTGTCGCGCGCCGAGGCGTTCACGGAACTTGGCGTGAGCGGTACGGCCAGGGCGACGACGGATTCCGCGCAGCGTTCGCTCGAGGCCCTGTATGCGCGCACGCCGAAGGTGGCGTGGGTGTCGGCTGCGTTGGGCGTCGTTTACGCGATGGAGGGGAAGAAGACCGAGGCGGTGACGGCGGCGAAGCGTGCGGAGGTCCTCATGCCCGATGCGCTCGACGGGCCGGGGTGGATCGCCAACGAGGCGCGCGTGCAGATGATGGTTGGCAACAAGAGCGCGGCGCTCGACGCACTGGAACTGGTGCTCAAGATCCCGTCGGACATCTCAGTGCAATGGTTGAAGGTGGATCCGACGTGGGCACCGTTGCGCGGCGAGCCACGTTTTGCGGCGTTGATCGCCCGCGGTTCGCCACCGGTGGTTTCGCAGTAGCGGAGACGGACGCATCGCTTCGTTTGTCGTCGTCTCCGATCCTGACCGCGACCGTCGCGAGGCCTTGGCCGAGCGTGCGGCCGGCCAGCTGGCGCCAGTGTGCGGGCTGGTAACAGGGCGTGAAGACGCGGGTCATGTGACGATGCTGTGGAGCGTCTCCAGGTCTGCGCCCGCAAGCTT
>JBBQFW010000214.1:0-6859 GCA_038322445.1 Gemmatimonadales bacterium | reverse complement strand
GATCCCGCTCACGATCGACAGGAGTGTATCGAGCTTCACACTCAGCCACGCGCCGACCTTCCCGATGATGCCGTGCGCCTGGAGTGCATCGAAGATGAGGCTGCCGCCGGGCCACAGGCCCATCAGCCCCTTCACGAGGTTTACCGGCGACCGATCGACGGTTGCCTGCGTGATCGGATCCTTCCCGAGCACGAACGCGAGAAGATCGTACCCCGGAATGAGTCGCGCGTGATCGCGGATGTAGTCGAGTGCCAATGCGACCACGTCGCCGACCGCGTCGGCGACAGCGCCCGCCGCATCACTGATCGCGCCGCCGACCGCCGAGACGCCCGTCTTGACCCAGCCGAACAGGAACTGCGGCCGCGGCGACGTTCGCTCGCGGACCACGGCGTGGCTTCCGCTCACGACCGCCGCTGAGACACCGTGCGCTTCACGCTCGAAGCCATCGTTCGCAGCCGTCGCACACCAGGGCTGCACGGTTGCCCCGCCCTGCTGCTGCACGACGTGGGCGACCTCGTGCGCCATGAGCGCGAGGTCGTCCGCACGCTCGCCGACGCCGAGCATGATGTGCGACCCGACGGCGAACGCTCGCGCATGCTGCGCGCGCACGAGCGACTCCGCACCTGCGCTCTGATGCACGCGCACGGGAGACAGGTCGATGCGCAGGCTCCGCTCCAGTGCCGCCCGCACGGGCAACGCGAGCGGCGCACCGGACTCGCGCGCCAGCACCTGCCGCACTCCTATGGCAGCGTCCCCGGGATTGACCTGCTTGAGTGGAGCAAGCCGGAGGAAGGGCGTTCCCGATTGCGGCGACGGCGTGGTGCTGCTCGGCACCCGCGCGACCTGGGGCGCGGGCGCCGGCGTGGATGATCCCGGCGCGGGTCCTGCCAGGGACTTGGTCGCACTGGCAGGCATCGTCAGCGCACTCCGTTCCGCGCTCGCAGTGGCGAGCGCGCACCCTGTCGGCGGTACTCCCGCTCGATCGCCGTCTCCAGATGGCACGAGCTGACCGGTGCATTCGACTCCAACGCAAGGAGCGACGCGTGCAACGCGACGTTGCGGATCTGGCCGCCACTCAGCTCGCAGCGTTGGGCTGTCGCGTCAAGTAGCGACGGATCGACGTCGTGCGCCTGCGGCAGGTGCAGCTGCCAGATCGACCAGCGCTCGCTCGCTGCCGGCAGCGGGAAATCGATCACCACGTCCATGCGCCGCTGGAAGGCGCTGTCGATGCGGTCGCTCGCGTTCGTCGTCACGAGGAGGATGCCCTCGTACGATTCCAGCCGCTGGAGCAGGTAGTCGGTCTCGAGGTTGGCGTACCGATCGTTCGCGCTGCGGACACTCGTGCGCTGCGTGAGCACGGCATCGCCCTCGTCCAGCAGCAGGACGACATCGAGCTCCTCGGCGCACGAAAACACGCGCTCGAGATTCTTCTCCGTTTCGCCGATGTACTTGTTGACGACAGCGGAAAGGTCAACGCGGTAGAGATCCATGCCGAGCTGACCGGCGAGCAGCCGGGCGGCGAGTGTCTTGCCCGTGCCGCTCGGCCCCTTGAACAGCGCACGCACGCCAGGGCCCATTCCCCCCAGCGCGCTGCCGACGACGGCGCCGAGACGCTCTCGTTGGCGACACCGCGCCGCCAGCGTCGAGAGATCCGTCATCGTCTCGGCATTCACAGCCAGGTGCGACCATTCGCCCGACGGGGCGACTCTTCGCGCGAGCTGCTCGAGCGCTGGCCGCTCGAGGGTGCGCACGGCCGCGCGCAGCGACTCCGCGATGCCCGCGCCGCTCCCGGACACGTCGCGTGACGCGTAGGCGAGGCGCGCCGCACGCATGATGTTGCCGCTCGTCATCCGGCGACGCTCCATGCCAGCGGGGGCCGTTCCAAGCGCGGTGTGCCAGAGCGTGGCGCGTGCGTCGGCGTCCGGGACGGGAATGCGCATCGTGATCGCGCGGTCCGCCAATGCGCCGGACACGCCACCGACATTGCCGAGCGTCACGAAGAGTGGGGCCATTCCCTCCTCGATGTCCGGGAGAGCGAACGCGTCCGATGGCGCCGCGTTGGCCGCAATGAGTATCGCTGCGTCGAGCAGGCAGCCAACTGATGCGGCCGTGCGCCAGCGCGGATCGTTTGCGTGGTCCAGCCCCGACGCCTCGATCAACGTCTTGCCCATGCGCGCCGCGAGTGCGCTCGCAAGGGCGGAGCGTCCGTTGTGACGCGGCCCGCGCAGCACGACGACGTTCGCCGCGCCCGACTCCAGTGCCGTGGAGATCCGAAGCGCTTCGGCGCGGATGTCGTTGGGGAGTACGAGCGACGCGAGGTCCGGAAGCGCATCAACGTTGCGGTGGCGCAGCCAGGTGCAGGCCAGCACGGCACTGCCGCGCAACGCGTCCCATGCGGCGGCGCAGGGACGGACACCGCCATGGTCACCGGCGGATGACTCCATGAGGCCGAGCGCGGCCAATCGGTGTGCTGATGCGCGTGCGTCGAATCCTTCGTCGATGGGCCAACTCGCGGCGAGCAGCGCGAGCGTCGCGCGTCGTTCACCCACCCCGCCCTGCAGCTCGTCGAACGCATGCCCGAAGCGTGGATCTTCGTCGGGCAGGCCGACCTGCACGAGCAGCGTAAGGTCTTCCTGCGACAGCCGGCCGGCGCGCCGGAGTGCGGTGAGCGGCAGGCGACACGGCGCGGAGCGCTCCCACTCGAGCATCGCATCGCGCCAGGTGGCGCAGATGTCGGGAGACTCGAGCGCACCAATCCCCATATCGCTCAACTCGGCGAGATACCCGTCGAAGTAGGGCAGCGCCTTGCGTGCTGCCTGCGCGGAACCGTAGTGTCGCGCGGCCCGCGTGAGGATGCGCAGCAGCGCGGCGTAGAAGTACAGCGCGAAATGCTGCAGCGGCGTGTGCGGCAGGTGATCGAACACGCCGCGCGGGCGCGCAGATGATCGTTCGTCCGGAGCGCTCATGCGGCGTGCCTAGTCATAGTGATACGTGATGATGCGTCCGAGAGCGGGCACCCATCCCGGATCGCGATCGAGTCCGGCCAACCGGATGCCCAGCGGGTGTTCCTCGAGTGGAAAGCAGACGTCGAGCCGCGTGTCGGTGAGGGTGAGTGTTCCGCGATGGCCGCAGACATGGGAGAGCGTCTGCGCGGCGGGCATCGCGAGCGCGAGCGCCAGCCGTGCTTCCATGCGCGTGCGCAGTGACGCGAACCATCGGTTGAACGCGCGGACGTCGCGCCGGCGTACAACACCTGTGCGAAGCGTACGCCGCGGCGGCTGTCGAGGCTCTCGGCCAGCGACGTCCGCGAGCACGCGCCAGATCGCATCGCGACGAAACGCGTCGCCACGGACACGCGCTCCGATGAGCGCGAGCAGGTCGCCGAGTGGCAGGGGGAGACTCGCGCGTTCGGGGTTGGTAAAGTCGGCGTAGAGCTCCATGTGGAGCAACACGTTCACCAGGTAGAAGACGCCGGCGTAATCGCTGCTCAGCGCGGATGGTGTCAAGTCGGGCTTGGGCGTCGTGGTGACGTTCTCCCCAGCGGTCGGCGAAGTCACTCGCGATGCACGGCCTGCGCCGGGCGCGACGAACGTGTCGTGGGGAATCGGCAAGTCATCGACGCGCTGCCACCGTTGCTCGTCGCTCGGTGCGCGCGCGCCGTCCGTAGCGGACGACCCATGTTTCTCGTCGCGAGTGCGCTCGCGTTTGCTCGCAAGCATCACTCGCGGCAACGCGCGCGCCTCGCCCAGCGCGGCCGTCGTCGCCATGGCGGAAGGCACGAACGACGTCCCTTGCCGTGAGCGGTTCCACGCGACCCAGCGCGCGACCAATGGTGCGACCGGCTCCGTCCGCGCCAGCGCTGGGGCACGCACGATCACGAGGCAGAGCGTCAGGAGGAGTCGCGATTCATCTGGCATCGTGGTGACGGCACCGATGAGGCCAGTATCCACAAGCACCGTGTGCAGCGTGTGCAACGAGCGCCTCGCTCCGGTCTGCACCGGCTCGCGAGGCCAATCGGCCTCGCGCGGCGCGTCAGCGTACGCGGATACGGGCAGTGCACGAGGCAGCGCGAAGGCGCGCGTGACACCCTCGATCAGCGCAGCGCACATGTGGACCGGCATTGACCGCACGACATCGTGCGCTTCGCCGCGGTCGGCGAACCGCGCGACCATCGACGGAAACAGCGCTGGCGCCTCGAGGAGCCGTTGGTGCACGAGCGCCTCGTCCGCGTCGCGCCCAAGGAGGCCTTTCCACCACCACGCGTTGCACACGCGCCAGTCGCGCACGAGACACGCGAGCATCTCGGATTCATCGCGGAACAGCACCGCGTCCGCGTTCGCCGGCACCATCTCCGTGAACGGGTGGACCGCTCGCGACACCACGTGCTCCACATGGGACTCGAGTCGCGCCGCGAATGCACGTCCACCCGCAGCCTCGGCGCTCATGCGCAGGCGGCGCACACACACGATCGCCTGCGGCGCCAATCCGTGTGGCCGAAGCGATGCCGGGCCGATCGCGCGCTCCAGCGCACGACGGTGCGCGAGCGTGTCACTCGCGCCCGCCACGGCGCGCAGCACGCCGATCCGATCGCGCCCGACGCTGGTCAGCACCGGCGTCCCATTATCCAATTCCGCGGTTCGTGAGTCCCTGGCTCAGTCCCTTCAGGATGGAACCGGCGCGCCCTTCGCCGCCGAGCGCGTCGGCAAGCTGACCGGCGTCCTTGGTCAGGATCGCGCCGACCGTCGGCTTCGTTCCGCCGAACACCGTGCTGAGCTTCGTCGACGACGCGGAGCCGAGTGCAAGGATGGACTCCACATTCGCGGATGCGATCGTCTCCTTCTGTGCCTTCCCCACCAGCGCCTTGGCTGCGTCCGGCGTCATGTTGCCCGCCAACGCGACCGCCGGTTCCCCGGCGCGCGCCAGCTGTTCCACGGTGCTGATACCGCTACTCTCGAGCAGCGTCGCCGTTACCGGGTCCATCCCTTCCCATCTCGCGAGCCCGACCGTCGGCGCCAGTTCGATCGCGTAGCGCGCGAGGCCCGACAGCGCCTCGTTGATGACGGGGTTGATCACTTCATCGCGCTTCGTGGCGTTAGGTGCATCGAGCCCGAGCGCCTCGACGATGAACGCCTTCCCCGCGGCGTCCTTGGCGCGGTCGACCAGCTCGCCCTTGGATTCGATGCCACGCTGCTTCAGTTCGTTCACCTGATCCTCTGCGAGCGGCAACCCCTCGATCGACCACGCATCGCGCGGTAAAGTCTGTCGCGCTTCGGCGATCAGCCGCACGGCTGCGCCGCGTGAGCTGAGCAACTCGGCCAGCCTGGTGACGTTCGCATTGGCCAACGACAGGTCGGTCGGGAAACCCGACTTCCTCAGCGCCGCATCCAGCCTGGGCGTGAGTCCTGGATAGTACCCGCGCACCGCGTTGACGCTCGCCACCGCAGTGGCCGCGTCCGCGATGAGGTAGGGTGCAGTGTCAGGTGGGTCGCCCGTCGCGTCCACGACCAACTCGCGCCACGACCACGCAAGCTCATTGAGGTCGACGATGTCCGCGCGCGCCAGCGATTCGAAGGTACCGATCGATACCCACGGAAGCACCGCGGCGCTCAGGCGCACGGGCAGGCGCGTGAGGTCGTTCTCCACGCGAATGGAGAGCGGGACGGCGAGAGGGCCGAACACCGCGTACGCCGCCGGAAGCAACGGCACCTGCGCCGATTCGCGCGGCACGATGTATCTCGGGTTCACGACGATGAACGGTTCCTCCTTGGCGATCGCCGGCACCGCGAGGTCGGCGGCGAGCCACGCGGACCACTCCAACAGCCACCGTCGCACTTCCTTCGACAGCTCCTCCAGCCGAGTCATCTTCGCGAAGCGTTCGCGGTCGCGGAAGACGATCTCGCCTGTCGCGGTCACGTACCGCGCACCGCGCTCGCCAGCGGCATTGCGTCGCGCGGCGACACGGTAGGTGTCATTCGCGATCGCGCCTCCCTCGTCCTTCTGCAATTTGCCGCGGAAGAATCGGTCCTCGAATTCCGTCGCGACCAGGATCAGGCAGATCCTGGCTTTCGCGATCCTCGGCTTCTCCAGACCATCCACACTGACGCACTTCGACGGACGCAGGTTGGCATTCACCTGCGGCTCGAAGCGGAGCACCGCGTCGACAGTCGTTCCCTTTGCCGTCGGGCCAACTGCGATCGTGGTGGCCGTCTTGTATCCCCTCGCCGTGCCGCTGACGGTATACATGCCGTCGGGGAGATCATCGATCTCCCACCGTCCGTCGCGTGACACCGCGGCGCGGGTAATGCCGCTGCCACTCGCGCTGATGCCGAGTATCCTCGACGCGGCGATGGTGTCGTCGCTCTTCGCATCGTGCGCCTCGACGACGATGATGCCATTCGGCAGCGGGATCAGCGTCACGGCGAGATCCGTCGTCCGCCCACCGACGACCTGCACCTCGCGCGCGGCCACGGGGAGATAGTCCGGCGCAACGATGGTGAGGTCGTGCGTGCCCGGTTGCACCTCCGGCACCGTAACGCGCGCACTTTCTCGCGTGGCACCGTGCACGGAAGACCCGGTCCTGGCGGTCAGCACCACTTCGAATTGCTGGGTGGCCGTGGGCTCAGGCGACAGCGCAACGCGGACGTTGCCGAGTTGTGATCGCGCAAACACCACGTAGGACGCGCCGGGCACTTCGAACACGCGCAGCGGCACGGGCGGAGCGGTGGCGAGCGCGAACGGATCGTCGAGCCAGGAGCGTTCGATGATGCCGCGCACCAGCGCCGCGTCGACCGGGGTGACCGCGTTCGGCGCGTGCGTGCCCAGGAAGGTCTTCCAGTTGAATCCCGCGCCGTCGGTCGGG
>JBBQFW010000213.1:0-6894 GCA_038322445.1 Gemmatimonadales bacterium | reverse complement strand
TATCGGATTCGCTTCCATCGGCGGTGATCCAAACGCAAGCGGCGAGTACTCGTATGCCCTCGCGCAGTATAGGGATGCGGGCCGCACGGACCTGGCTGATCTGGTTGCCATCAACGTGGTCGTCTCGGCGACCCCCGAGCCAGCGTCGCTCGTCCTGCTCGGCACGGGCCTCTTTGGCATTGTCGGCTTTGCCCGTCGTCGCCGCGCCTGATTCATCGCTGGTCCTCTGGAGTATTGCGCCCCCGGAGCCGATTGGTTCCGGGGGCGTACTTCATTGCGGCACCCGCGCAGGGCGGTTGAGCCGCGTTAGTTTCCGGCAACCCGCGAAACCGGCGCGCCGTTCGCCGTCGCGACCTTTGTGCCGTGGGTGGGAGCTGTCCCGCAGTGTGCCGCGTCGCGTGTCTTCGAGACTTGCGAGCCCTGCATCGCACGGCGAGCTTCACCTCGCCGCCCGTACCACGCCAATTTCCGAGGAACGCATGCTCGACATAGACGCCCTGAACTCCCTGTTTGGCAGCGCCGTTTCGATTGCCGACGGCCAACTGACCATTTCGCGCACCGATGCGTTCGCGAATGAGAAAATGGATCAGCTCGTTGGCGCTGCGGTGTTCGGATCGGGCGAGGTGCGCGAGTACGCCCGGTGGATGATCTGGGAGATCGGGCAGGGCGTCGGCGTGCAGCCGTCGTCGATCCACGACCTCTATCTCGCGCGCGGCCGCGGCGACGTGCATGGCTTCACCGTGCCGGCCATCAACGTCCGCGCCGCCGCGTACGACACCGCGCGGTCGATCTTCCGTACGGCGAAGTCGATGGGGGCCGGTGCGTTCATCCTCGAGATTGCACGCTCGGAGATCGCCTACACCGAGCAGCGGCCGGCGGAATACGTCGCGGTGCTGCTCGCGGCGGCGCTGCGCGAGGGGCATCAGGGACCCGTTTTCATCCAGGGCGACCATTTCCAGGTCAATCACAAGAAGTACGCGGTGAATCCCGGCCTCGAGGTCGAGGGCGTGAAGGCACTCGTGCGCGAGGCCGTGGGCTCGGGCTTCTACAACATCGACATCGACACGTCCACGCTCGTTGACCTCTCCAAGGGCACGCTCTCCGAGCAGCAGCGGCTCAACTACGAGGTGGGCATCGACATCCTCAAGGAAGTGCGTCGCGTGCAGCCCCCGGGTGTCGTCATCTCGGTGGGGGGTGAGATCGGCGAAGTGGGGACGGAAAACTCCACCGTAGAAGAGTTGCGCGCGTACATGGATGGCTTCAATGCGACGCGTCCATCGGGCATGGAAGGCCTGTCCAAGATCAGCGTCCAGAGCGGAACATCGCACGGCGGTACGGTGCTCGCGGATGGTTCCATCGCCGATGTGAAGCTCGACCTCGACACCCTCGAGAAGCTCGGGAAGGTCGCACGTGACGAGTACGGCCTCGCCGGCGCTGTGCAGCTCGGCGCTTCCACGCTCCCGGACACGGCGTTTCACAACTTCCCGAAGCGCGAAACGGCCGAGATCCATCTCGCGACGAACTTCCAGAACATGATGTTCGATCACATGCCGGACGCGCTGCGCGACGAGATGTACGCGTGGCTCCGCGAGAATGCGAAGGACGAGCGGAAGGCGACGGATACCGACGAGCAATTCTTCTACAAGACGCGCAAGAAGGCGATCGGTCCGTTCAAGCAGCAGCTCTGGAGCCTGCCGGACGCGGTGAAGCAGGACATCGCGGCGAAGTACGACGAGAAGTTCCGCTTTCTCTTCGTGCAGCTCGCGATTGGTGGAACAGCCGCGGCGGTGAAGAAGCATGTCGTGCCGGTGGAGCAGCATCGCGTGATGCCCGTGGATGCCACGCCTGCACACCTCGCCGCGCCTGACGACGCGGACCTGTCAGACTGAATGGTGTCCACTTCCGCGCTCGAGGACGTAGGATCGCTCTGGCTGGCCACCTTCCAGCGCGCCATGGCGCGGGCCTCGCACGACGTGAAGGATGCGCTCAACGGCGTGTCCGTGAACCTCGAAGTGATTCGCTCGCGCGCAGCTCGGCCGGACACCCCGGCGTCGGCGGTGGTGAGCTTTGGCGAATCGGCTGGCCATCAACTTGAGCGACTCACTAGCTTGATTGACGCGGTGCTGGCGCTCGGGCGGGCGGAACGTTCCCCGGTCGACGTCGGCCTCACGCTGCGCCGCGTCGTCACGATCTGCAGCGCATCCACCTCGTCCGATGATGCGGCCGTGAGGCTGGTCGAGGACGCAAGCATGAATTCGACATTGTCACGCGTTTCCTCCGATGTCGTCCGGCTCACACTGCTCGCGCTGCTGCTCGAGCTGGTGGTGAGCCCCGCACGCGGCGCAGCACTGTCGGAAGTGACGTGCACGCTCTCGAGCACTGAGGACGGAGTGCACGTGCGCTTCGCTGCCGACGGACGCCACGCCACGATGCCAGACGCACTCGCAGAGGTGCTGCGAAATGCGGGACTTCGCTGGACGGAAGGAAACGACATATCACTGACTTTTCCGCGCGCATGAGTCGCCAGGCGGGCGGAGTTGCTTCGGCACGAGGAATGATGAAGGCAAAAATTCTCATCGCGGATGACGAGGCGGCGATCACCACGGGTCTCAGCGCCATCCTGGAAGACGCCGGCTACAGTGTAGACGTCGTCGGCGATGGACAGAAGGCGCTCGAGATGCTCTCCGCGGAGCGGTACGGCGTGGTGCTCGCGGACCTGAAGATGCCGCGACTCGATGGGCTCGCGCTGCTCGGCGAGCTGCAGACGCGCGCCATTCCCACGGAATGCATCATCATCACGGGGCAGGCGACGGTTGATTCCGCCGTGCAGGCCATGCAGCAGGGCGCCTACGACTACATCGAAAAGCCGTTGAATGCGGAGAAGCTCAACCGCCTCAAGGCCCTGATCCCGAAGGCGCTCGACAAGTATCACGTCCAGCAGACGAATCGCGAGCTCGCCTCCAAGCTCGAAGGGCTCACACATTACGCCGAGCTCACCGGTCAGAGCGAGTCGATGCGGAACGTGTACCAGGTCATCGACGCGGTCGCGCCCAGCACGGCGAGCGTGCTCATTCTCGGCGAAAGCGGCACCGGCAAGGAACTGGTGGCGCGCGCGCTGCACACGAAGAGCGATCGCGCCAAGGGGCCGTTCTTCGCCCTCAACTGTGCTGCGCTGCCCAAGGAGATCCTCGAGAACGAGCTGTTCGGCCACGAGAAGGGCGCCTTCACGGGCTCCATCAGCGAGAAGCAGGGCGCCTTCGAGATGTCGAGCGGAGGCACCATCTTCCTCGACGAGATGGCCGAGATGCCCACGGACATCCAGGTCAAATTGCTGCGTGCCCTGGAGACGAAGCAGATCCGTCGGCTGGGCGGCAAGAAGGAGATCAGCGTCGACATCCGCATCCTCGCGGCCACCAACAAGAATCTCCAGAAGGCCATCGCCGACGGCGAGCTCCGCGAGGACCTCTACTACCGCCTCGCGGTGGTCGAGATCGACCTGCCGCCCTTGCGCGAACGGGCGAACGACATCCAGCTGCTCGCCAACGAATTCCTTGGCCGTTTCAGCCAGCAGAATGGCAAGATGATCACGGGATTCGACGACGCGGCCTGGCAGTGGCTCATGGGCTACCACTGGCCCGGCAACGTCCGCGAGCTGAAGAACGCCGTCGAGCGCGCGGTCATCATGTCGCGCGGTACGACCATCGGCCCGTCCGATATCATTCCCCGGCACCTCCGGAACGGCGGGGACTTGCCCGCGGCGCTGACCATCCCCGTGGGCGCCACGGCGGCCGAGGCTCGACAGCAGCTCGTCCTGCGTACTTTCGCGTCCACTTCGGGCGATGCGGCGCGGACCGGCACGGTCCTGGGGCTTTCGGAACGCGAAGTGCGAGGGGAACTGTTGCAGCTGATCAACGGCAGCGACGGCGACGGGGCGGAGTCGGCACAGGCCGGTCATGCCGCGCCAGCGCCGGTCGCAGCACCCAAGCCGGCGAAGCACAAGGAGACGGCGCCCCCACCGCGGACGCCGCCGAAGAAACCGACGGCCAAGAAGCGCTGACTCTCGGCCACCAAGGAGTGGATATGTTGAACTACGAGCACGACGAACCGTACATCGTCATCGAGAAGCACAACGACGCGGGAAGCCTGCTGGTCGGGGTGCTCATCGGCGCTGCGGTGGCGCTGCTGTTCGCGCCGAGAAGCGGGCAGGAGACGCGTGGCGAGATTCGCCGGAAGGCCCGTCAGGCTGGCGATGCCGTAAAGGGCATCGCCGACGAGGTAACGGATCAGGTCGCCGACACGTACGAAGGCGCCAAGGCCCGTGTCGAGGAGCAGATTGACCACGTGCGTGATGCCGTCGTGACGCGCAAGCGTCAGGTGTCGCGCGCGATCGAGGCGGGACGCGAGGCAGCGCTGCAGGCTCGCGTGGAGCTCGAGTCGCAGCTCGCCGAAACCAAGGCGGCCTACAACGCAGGCACCGGCGTCGCGCGCGCCGGCCGGAAGCCCAATGCGCGGCCGCTCGCAAACGACGACGCCACTGTCTGACACGCCGCCGGAAGTTGCGGCCCGCACGGAGGGCGTGCGGGCCGATCGCGTCTGGAATCGCTCGCCATTCATCAGTTTCGCGTGGACGGTTCGCGATTATGCCAAGCGCGTCTGGGATAACGCCGGGGAGGATAACGTCCTGTTTCTCGCCGGAGGAATTGCGTTCAACATCCTGCTCGCGGCGGTGCCGTTCGTCCTGCTGCTGATCTGGTTCCTCACCTTCCTGCTCAACAAGTCGTCCGCCGGTGCCACGGAGGTGGTCACGCATTACCTCGATCGCCTCGTGCCTACGCATGAAGAACGACCGGACTCCCCATACCACCTGCTGCTCAGCCAGATCCTCTCGACCCACCAGAAGCTGCCGATCTGGAGCTCGATTGGCTTCGTCTGGTTTTCCACGCGCCTGTTCGGATCGCTCCGCACCGTGTTGGCGAGCGTGTTCGACATCGAAAACGAGCGCAGCATCATTGCGGGCAAGATCTTCGATATCGAGATGACCATCCTCTCGACCGTCCTGATCACGGCCAACACGCTGATCAGCACCTATGTCCTCCTCGCGACCAACAACAGCGTGCAGATCCTCGAGGACCTCGGCATCCGTCACGACGTGATGGGCCAGGCCAAGGCGTGGGGCGGCCACTTGGCAGCCTCTATCCTCCTGGCGACGATGTTCTTCGCGATCTACAAGTACCTCCCGGTGCGTCGCGTGCGCGCGAAGACGGCTTGGGTCGCGGCCATCTTCACCACGGTCGCCTTCGAGTTGGCGAAGTTCCTTTTCACCGTGTACGTAGGATCGTTCAATCCCGGATCGCTCTATTCGGGCTCGATTGCAGCCATCGTTGTCCTGGTGATCTGGGTGTACTACGCCGCCCTCGTCTTCATCCTCGGTGGAGAGGTGGGGCAGGTATACGAGCTCAGGCGGACGAGAAAACGACAGCGGGAAGTGTTTCTCAATTAAGGCGTGCCGAACACGACTTTGGCGCGAAGGTTGCCTTAGCGACACGCGAACGCGCCACCATAGGGAGGCCTACCAATGCGCAAAATGCTTATCGGCGCCGTCATCCTCTCGCTGCCGCTCGCGGCATGCAAGAAGACCGGTGACAACACGTACCAGGTTCAGACACCAACCATCGGCACCGACACGCACACGGTGACCACGCCATCCGTGGAGATGCGGAAGGACACTATCAACACGCCCGTGATCGGCACGAAGCCGGATACCGTCATTATCCAGAAGCCCGTTGCCGGCACCAAGAAGACGGAAGTCTCCGTCCCGACGATCAAGCGGCCTTAATTCGTCAGAGCAGGGCCGTTGGGAACACAGGAAGGACTGCAGGATGGGCTGCGCCGAGCTAGATTCGGCGTCGTTCGTCCGCAGTCCTTTTTCTGCCCCGTTGCACTGACGCCGTGTTCATCGACATCCGCTCCGACACCGTAACGAAACCTACTCCCGCAATGCGCGAGGCCATGGCGTCGGCCGACGTGGGCGATGACGTCCTGGAAGGCGACCCCACCGTACGACGCCTCGAGAGCCGCATCGCCGCGCTGCTCGGCAAGGACGCCGGATTGTTCTTCCCGTCGGGATCCATGGCGAACATGACGGGCGTTGCGGTGCACGCTGCGCTCGGCAGCGAGGTGGCGCTCGACGAGGACGCGCACCTCATCTACGGCGAGATGGCTGGCGTCGCCGCGCTGTGCGGTGCGCAGGTTCGCCCCGTCCGTCCCACTGCCGGCCGCGCGTTCATGAGCCCCGACGACCTGCGGCGCTCCATTCGTCCGCCGTCGAAGCACGACGCCCGCGTCTCGGCCATCGGGGTGGAGAACACGCACAACTCGTCCGGCGGCAAGGTCGTGCCGCTCACCGAACTGCGCGCGATACGCGAACTTGCCGATGCGCACGGCATTCCCGTGCACATGGACGGCGCTCGGCTCTGGAATGCCAGCGTGGCGAGCGGCGTATCACTGGCCGACTTCGGGGCGTGCGCCCACACGGTCATGCTGAGCGTCTCGAAGGGGCTCGGCTGCCCGGTTGGGGCGGTGCTCGTAGGCGACAGCGCCACGATGCTTCGCGCACATGCCATCCGGAAACGCTTCGGGGGCGGGATGCGGCAGTCCGGAATTCTCGCGGCTGCCGCACTCTACGCACTCGACCACAATCTGTCTCGCCTCGTCGATGACCACGCGAATGCGCGCGTGTTTGCCGGCGCCATCGGTGAAGTCGAGGGGAGCCGAGTGGTAGCGCCGGAAACCAACATCGTGATGATCGACCTGCCGGATGGCGTCGGCAGCTCCGACGTGGTCGAACGTGCGCGGCGGGGCGGCGTGCTGATCAGCGAGTGGAATCCCACGCGC
>JBBQFW010000212.1:0-6906 GCA_038322445.1 Gemmatimonadales bacterium | reverse complement strand
CAGCCAGGCATCGTGGACCTGGCCACGGCGCTCGCGGCGAACGGACGACGCGTCATCCTCGCCGGCGCGGACACTGATTTTCGCGGCGAACCGTTCGGACCCATGCCGCAGCTGCTCGCGATCGCGGAGCAGGTCGACAAGCTGCATGCGATCTGCGTGGTCTGCGGGAATCCCGCGAGTCGCAACCAGCGGCTCATTGACGGCAAGCCGGCGCGATACGACTCGCCGACGATCATGGTGGGCGGCGACGAGAGCTACGAGGCGCGATGCCGCAGCTGTCACTCGGTCCCGCGCCGCGATGAAGACCAGCTGCTGATAGTCTGACAGTCCGACAGTCCGACCCGCTCGCCGCTGCGCGGCTGCTCGTCTGACAGCGGGTCGACTGACTGGTCTGACAGCTGTTCTGGATACACAACCGGGTTGATGTGCCACGGTTGCCGCCAGCCAGCTTGTGGAATACCGCTCGCCACCCAAGGGACCGCGCTGTGTAGGCAACAGCTGTCAGACCGCGGTTGACCCGCTCTCAGACGAAGAGGCCGGCGTGAGCCGGCCCCTGGGTCAGACTGTCGGACTGCCGTCAGGGGTCAGGCGTAATCGACTTGAAGTACGTCTGGTCGTTGAAGCCGGCGGGATCAAGCTCCAGGTAACGATTGTCCTGGAACCGCCCCGTCGTCGGGAAGTACGGCGGAGGATTCACGATCGCGCAGCGATCATACGTGTACCGCTTTGCGAAGCCGGTGCCATCGCTCCGTCCTACCGGGCCGCGTGACTGCTGGATGATGCCGCCCGAGAGATTGATGCAGCCACGGCCGTTAGCCACCGCGCCGCAGCCGTTCACGTTCGTGGGACCGCTGTTGAAATTCTCGACGCGAAATGAGGTGCCAAGCGCCATCATCACCGCGTGGATGGTGACGTCTGGCGTATCATCCACGTTCTTGTACGTGCCGCTGGCGACGAGTTGCGGATCATTGAGCGCGTTGTCGGCGATCACGATGTCCTTGTCGGCGATGAGGCCGAGAATGTCGCGGCACACACCCTTCACGGGATCATTGGCGTACCGCAGGTCATCCAGCAATATGATGGTGCCATTGGCGTACATCGTGATGCGCCCGTTCAACGTACCGCTGACGCCGACGTTACCGCTGAAGTGAATGACGCCCTTTGCATTGGTGTTGAACCCGCGATCGATCGGGAAGAGGTATTTCGCGTCGCCTTCGGGCTTGCGCACTCTGCTGATCATGGTATCGGGCGTACTGGGGTTGATCTTCCAGGCGCCGCTCAAGCCAGAGGGCGTGAAGGTGGAATCCATCCCTCCCTTCTGATAAAGGGCTGTTGGATAACTGCCGCCCGCCACAGAGCCGTCGCGCTCGACGGGAGCAAGATGCGGATCGCCCGGCAGGTAGCACCGCGCGTTGGGGCTCGCCATCATCGCCTTGATGCTCTCGGTGGTGATGGAATCCACCGTCGCGCTGCGCTTGCTGACCGTCCACCCGGGGTAGCGGTTGTTGATGTCTTCCGTGATCTGCGTCTTGAACCAGGACTGTAGATGGATGCGCGCCGGGAAGAATTGCAGCGGTCGCGTACCATCGGCCAGCTTGGTGGTGTGCCAGTCGCCGCAATAGCTGACTGCGCTCACAGCGGGCGGATTGCCATTGGGATAGTCGCCCCGCAGCGCGGTGTCGGCCTTGGCGGTGAAGATGCGGAACATGCCCTCGTTGAGATCCGTGGAATCACCGGATGCATTGAAGTCATCCGCCACGAATTCGATGCGATCGAGCACGCTCGTCTCCGTGTTGCTGCCGGCACGCCCACTGACAAAATCCCAACCGCTCGTAGCGGAGATCGTCTTCAGGTTTGCGAGCAATGCGGTGCTCGGGAGCGCGATGGGCTTCTGGTACTCCTTCTTGCCCTTGGAGAACACGCCATAGGCGGCTCCGGACACGAAGAACGCCGTGCCCACCTCGTCATGAAACTTCGCGCCGCCGCTCCCGATGCTGATCGTGTCGTTCGACCACACCGGACCCCATAGCTCGTCGCCGTTGTTGAAGAAGATGGTGCTCGATCCCATGTTCTCGGAGTTGGACCAGTAGGCGAACTTGGCGAAGCTCTCCTGCGTCAGCTCCAGGCGGCGGATGAACCCATTGCCGCGCGCGTCGCGCGCCTCCGCGACGATGCTCGAGAAGCGGCCGAACTGTCCACTCGTCGAGCCCGTCGGGCCGACATAGACGTTGACCTTGATGCCCGGCAATACCGTGCCGTCGGCGGCCTTCAGGGACTGCCCCAGCAGGATGGCGGTATCGAGCTGTCCCGCCCTCCGCATGGTGAGGACGCCGGGGTCGGCATTCACGCGACTCTTGCCGATGGCGAGCGCCGCCTCGGCGGCAAACTTCAGGTCGCGCTCGCGGTCGTAGGACTTTGCGAGCAGGTTGGCGTTCGATGCCATGAAGATCGAGGACATCGCGAGTGCCGCCATGGCGATGACGAAGATCAGTACGAACACGAGCGCAACACCGCGGCGCGGGCGCCGGGCTGACGGCGCCTCAGGACGACGCGTTCGGAATGGGCGGAGTATGGCCATGATGGGCACCTAGGGTAGGACGGTTACGGCAAGTGATGCGGTGAGCGGCGAGAGGCTCGGCGTGCAGTCCTGCACGGCGATGCCGTACACGTACGTCTGTCCGGCCGCGACGCCCAGATCGGTGTAGGTGTAGGAGGCGGCCAGTGAGGACGGGATGCTCGAGATTGGGTCGCCGAAGGACGCCACACTCGAGAGTCTCCGGAAAATCGCGTAGCGCTCGATGTCCTTTTCACCGCCGTTATCGTCGGCCGAGGCACCCCAGGTGACCTGCACGAATTTCGGCGACGCGCCAGCAATCGACGACACGACAACCGGGACAGCCGTCGCCAGGGGCGGTTGGCCGCACGAGGTGCGGTCGAGCAGCCCGGAATTCATGATGCGCACCAACGTTTCCACCGTGCGCAATGCGTCGTTGCCGGTGCGTGGATCCTTGGCCGCGGTCATGAAGTGCAGGCGTACGGCCTTGATGCTGTCGGTCAGTGCGAACTTGCCGGTGTCATCCACGGCACCGTGCGTCATGCGGTGGTACAGCGGCAGCTGCGACTTGAGGATCGGACGCAGGCGGTTGAGCGTATCCGCCTTGTAGTACGTGAAGAACGGCATCGTGTCGCGCGAGTCCCGGACGATCCCGCGCGCGATGAGCGACGGGGGCTGCGCGTTCAGGCGGCGGAAGAGCAGGTAGTCGTTCGTGCGCGACGTGGTGGAATCGGGACGCAGGAAGTAGCTGATCGTCTCCGCACCACTCTGGACGCCGGTCGAGGCGATATACGTCGTGTCGGGATACAGTACCGCTGGCGAGGAGTTGGGCAGCGCGGTCCGTTCCGACTTCAGCATGGCCCGTGTGCCGTTCGTGTCCGCGTCCGTCAGCTGGTAGACGGCACGCACATCGCCCGTGTCGATTGAGACCATGTTCGCGTTGAACGTGATGGCTTCGGAATCGAGCTGGACGATCATGGGCTGCGCGTCGGCGACTCCAGCGCCCGCCTCGCGCAGCTCGCGCTCGATCTGCGAGCCCGCGAACTGCGCGTTCTGCATCGCGTCCATGCGCGATGTCTCGCGCGTCACGAGTCCGGTCTGCTTGCGCAGGAACTGGACGGCGGCGCCCGTGATGATCATGAGGAGCGTCAGCGAGATGATGATCTCGATGAGCGTGAACCCCCGGCGCGGCCGCATCAGAATGCCGCCACGGCGGTGGTCTTCGCGACCACGGCCTTCATGGCCGGGTGCGTGACGGTGACCGTCACGAGCTTGTAGTCGACGGAGTCCGTCACGGAGCCTCCAACCCTGAGCAGCTGGGTCTTGACGGCGTACTGGGAGAAGTCCGCTTTCACGGTATCGGTTCTTGCGAGGCTGTCGAGCGCGGCGTACGTCGGCTGCTGGCGTACGGCATCGAGGCGCGATGCCGCCAGCTCATTGGCCAGTACGATCAGGTGCGCCTGGGCGGTGGCGCGCGCGAACTGGGCGCTGAACCCACCCAGCACGAGCACCACACCCACGAGCAGCATCATCGCGACAATGACTTCGACGAGGCTCATGCCCGACCGGCGGCGCAGCACGCGACCGCGACGGCGGTTCATTGCACCACCTGCCACACCGCACTCGCCCCGGTGCCGGCCAGACGGTAGAGCTCCGTCCGTCCCGTCGATCGCGTGACCGAGATGACGCGATAGTCCGTCCGACCCTTGTATTCGCTCTGCACGTATATCTCGGCATCGGTGCTCGTGGACCCGTCGCGGTGGAAGATCACGCTCTTGAGGCCATCGACCATCTTGATCTGCGCTCCGACGACCGACGACGACACGGATGGTGCATTGAGTCCCTTGGGCGGGACGGCGAACTTGTTCCCCTCGCCCGTTGGTCTCCAGAACTTCCATTCCGATGACTGGATGGTACCGTCGTTGTTGACGTCTTCCGCGATACGCAGGCCGAACTGGGTGGTATCGACGCTGACGATCACGTCGTATTGTCTGGTGAGCGACGTGCGTTGCGCGGTCTGAAATACCGAGCGCACCTGCTGCGCCGCGGCATCAGCCCGGAACTGCGACAGGTTCAGCTTCGGAAGCGCCATGCTGGCAATCACGGCCATCATCACGAGCACGATGATGATCTCGACCATCGAGAAGCCGGTGCGTGCGAGGCTGAACGAGCGGTGACGCTTCTTCATCATGTCTGCCTGGTATCTGGGCTCATGCGACGTTCCCACGCCGAGAGGCGCACACTCACCCTGCTCCCGTCTCGATCGACGTGAGGAAACCGGAGATGACCGCTTCCTGTCGCGTTCGGAGGATTCCGTATGCTACGATCGACGGGCGGCGCGTCTATCACACTCCGATACGTGACTATCACTTTGTGGTACCGGACTCCTTGCCTGTAACGAGGGACTGACCGTACCCTGAGCGAGACGCGGGCGGGTGACGCGTTTTACCCCCTCCGCCACCATGAGCGTAATCGCGACCCTACTTCCCCAACCGCTACTGGTTCAGCGGCTTCGCGCCGCCATCCGGGACCGTCACGAGATCCACGAGTGCGCCGATTGGGCCAATCTCGTGCGCGTGTGCGACCGGGAACCCGTGAGGGTGGCAGTGATCGATCTCTACTGGGAAGAAAGTCCGAACTTCGAGGGACTGCGCCAATTGAAGCAGCGGCTCCCTCGCCTCACGCTGGTCGCTTACGTGACCATGGCGGTGGAGCGCGGCCGCGATCTGTTCGACGCGGGACGCGCTGGCGTGGACGGCCTCGTGCTGGCCGGCCAGGACGACTCCCCGCGCCCCCTCCTGGCCGTCATAGAGCGCGCGGAGTCGCGAAGCCTCGCCGGTCTGGTGCGGCGATCGCTCGATGGCATCGACCCATTAGCCGTGGACGCCGTGCTGCTCGCCGTCACGCGCGCCAATGAGCGCCTGTCTCCTCAGGCCCTCGCGCGGTTGCTCGCGCAACCGCGGCGTGCGGTAACGCTGCGCTTGGCCGCCGAGGGATTTCCGGCGCCCCAGCGCCTCCTCACCTGGGGGCGGCTGATCGTTGCCGCCCACATGCTGGAAGACCGGCACCGCAGTGCCGATCGGGTCGCCAACACGTTGGAGTTTCCAAGTGGCAGCGCCTTTCGCAACACCTGCCAGCGGTACCTGCACGCAACCCCGGGACAGGTGCGTGCCCGCGGCGGCGCAGCCTATGTCGTCCGCGCCCTGCTCCGACACGTACACTCCAGGGTCTCCAGCGCCAACGAACCCAGATCGCGGTCACCCTCCCGAACCCCCTCGCTCGCGATCTGAGCGTACACGACCGATGATTGTTCCTGCCGTTCGGCCTTCGACGTTGTGGCCGACGCGCACCACCCACGAGGTCCCAATGTCAGGTCGGAATTTCGCTTCGCTGCTTCTCACCACCACGGTCTGCTGCAGCGTGCTCGTTGGTTGCGCCGCCAGTGACATGGCGTCTCCGCTGGCACCCGCAACGCCTTCCCAACTGCGCGGACAGTTTCCGCTAGCACGAATCGCCAACGCTCGTGGATGCCAGACGCATGTGGCTTCGACCGATTCGGGCGTATTCGGTCCACAGGGTGGTACGCTTACCTTCGGCACGTCTCTGCTGATCATTCCGGCGGGCGCACTTCAGGATACCGTCACGATTTCGGCAACAGTACCGGAAGGCGACGCCTCCCGCGTGGAGTTCCGCCCCCAGGGGCTGCAGTTCATGAAGCCAGCCGGCCTGTTGCTCGACACGTCGGGGTGCTCGTACGGAGACACCGTCGCCCCAAGCGTGGTCTACCTGAGCGAGTCCGGCGCGATTCTCGAGACCATTCCGGCAGTCTACGATCCGCACTGGCATACCATCGCCGCCCCGATTCAGCACTTTTCCGGGTATGCGATTGCGTTCTGATAGCCGGCGCTCGCTCGGCTGCTCCGCACCGGCATGATCGGCCCGGAGCAGCTCGCCGCGGGGGAACGCGCAGAGGCGCTCGGAGACTACGTCTCGGCCGCTGCCGCATATCGGGCCGTCATCGACGTGCCCGACGTGCACCTCTCCGCTCGCGCGCAGTTCTGCCTGGGACGAGTGAACTGGCGACAGGGTCGCTTCGATGCCGCGCTCGCGGCCTTTCACAACAGTGAGGCGCTGGCCGAGCAGTCGGGCGACGTCGAGCTCTGCGCGCGCGTGGCGAACGGGATCGGCGCGGTGCATTACGCCCGCGGCGATTACCCCGCGGCGCGAAAGTCCTACGCGCAAGCCGACTCCCTGACGCACGATGATACGATGCGCGGGAAGATCCTCCTCAACCTTGGCGTCATCGAGAACATCGAGGGCAAGCTGCACGACGCCCTCGGCTACTACGATCG
>JBBQFW010000211.1:0-6926 GCA_038322445.1 Gemmatimonadales bacterium | reverse complement strand
GCCACGGCGCGGGCGTCGTTCTACGTCTACAGCGATGAGTCGGACGTGGAAGCGATGGTGCGCGCGCTCGAACGCGCACGAGCCGTGTTTGCCGGCTGACTCAACCCGGAAGACGATACCCCACGAACGGTACCCCGTTCTTGAGTACCGAAGTCTAGAGTACTACCGAGGCACACACCAACAGCGCTGTATCAGCGGCGTACTGTCACCGCGATGATCGGACCGGTCTTGTATTTCGTCCCGGTCGCTGTGACGGTTGTCGTACCACCGCCCACGGCGGTGGCTTCGCCAGTTGAGGCGGTGATCCGCACAACCGTGGTGTCCTGGGAGGACCAGCGCACCTCGTCAGGGAGTGACGTGTTGCCGCGGCAACCGAAGAATTCCGCGCTCGCCGTGAACTTTTCACCGACGGCGAGGGAGGCGGAGGTCGGCGTTCCTCTAAAAGTGAGATCATCCGTCTGACACGGAAGGAGTCCCGAGCAGCCGCTCGCCGAGACCAGCAGCGCAGCCGCGAAGGAGAACCTAGAACTCATAGCGTGGGGCCTTCTGTTCCATGCCCACTCGACCCACGACGATGTCGGCCTTGGCGTAGTTCTCCGCCTTGATCGGTGAGCCGCCGAGACGCCGGAGGAGCGTCATCTGTCCGGTGTGCGTCAGTGTGTCAGCTACGGCACCCTGGAACAACTGCTCGGCGGGCGTGCCGAGTGGCGCGTCGCCAGCGAGGTATGTGTCGAGGGCGTCCAGGGCAGTGAAGAAGCGGGCGCTATCGGCGTCCCACGATTGCACCGAAGAGTCCAGCCATTGATGGCGCCCCTCCGCCTGGGCGAGGGCCCAGTCGAGCAGGTCGCACATGTGCGCCAGCATTTCGCCCGCTGATCGGCTGTCGGGGCCTGCGCGGACGGCGCTGAAATCCGTGGGCGCGCTGCGGACGGCCTTGCCGGCGCGATACGAAAGGGTGGCCAGCGTATGGCGCAGGAACGCGCGACTTTCCGGATTACTCGTCACCATGCTCAGCCCTGAGTGAGGCGCTACTTCGTCGCCACAGAGATGCATTCCTCATGCGGTGCCCGTCGGCACACCGGAGGCCGCGAGCAGGGCAACCGCCGCCGCGGGATCGGCCACCTCGATCACCAGCCGCTTGTAGTGCTCATGGTCGAGTTCCAGCACGATCGTGTTGTCGGGATGGTGGACGTCGTAAAACACCCACTCGCCATCCTGGTAGAACGTTCCGGCGGTGAGCAATCCGGGAATCTGGGTACCCGGGAGCCGGAACCCGTGCCACCGTCCCCTGGCTGCCTCGGGGTCGGCGCGGACCGCTCGAATGTGCTCGACCGGAATCTCCAGGCGACTGTGGAGCGCCCACAGCTTGTCCCAGCCGTTCACCTCGAAATGGACGCGGCCGTCCGCGATGCTGATTTCAACCATGATGCATATCCGGTGTTGAGGATGGCGCGGGATACTCCGCGCTGCGCAGCTCGAGCGTGAACACTGATCCTTCTCCGGGTACACTCGAGGCCCTCAACTCGCCGCCCATGCCGCGCGCGAGCTCACGACTGATCGCGAGCCCGAGGCCCGTTCCCTCGACGGTACGCGTAAAGGACGATTCGAGCTGCACGAATGGGGCAAAGATCGATTCGAGTTGATCCGTCTTGATGCCGACGCCCGTATCGCGGACGTCGATCCGCACACGGCCCCCCTGCTCCGCCGCCGACAGCGCGATGTGCCCTCCGCGCGCCGTGAACTTCACCGCATTTCCGAGCAGGTTGATGAGGACCTGCTCGAGCTTCTCACGATCGGCGAGCACAGCCACTGTCGGTAACACCGGCAGGTACTCGTACGTGATTTCTCGCGCGCGCGCCTGCGGCTCGATCACGCCTTCCATGCGCGCCAGCACTTCGCCGATTGCGCACGGCCGGATGTCGTACTGGATGCGACCGGCCTCGATGCGGCTGAAGTTGAGGATGTTGGTAATGATCTCGAGCAGGTGCTGCTGGTTCTGGCGAATGCGAGTGAGGTCGCGCAGCTGGTCGGGCGTCACGGGACCGCGGACGCCCATCGCCATGAGGTCGGCGTATCCGGCGATGGCATTCAGTGGTGTCCGCAGCTCGTGACTCATCGTCGCAAGGAACTCACTCTTCGCGCGGCTCGCGGCCTGCGCATCCGAGAAGAGCCGCGCGTTCTCGATCGCGGTGGCCGCCCGCGCGGCAATCTGCTCGACCGCCGCCCGCTCGGCGCCACCGTACGTGCGGCCGGAGTCCGAGTACACGAGAGCGAGCGCGCCGAAGACCTGGCCGTGCGAGATCATCGGAACGCTCAGGAACGATCGCGGCGCCAGCGCGAGCAGCATGTCGCGCTGCTCCTCGGTCTTCGCGTAGGAGACCACCTCGGCGACGTCGATGTCCGGCGTCATTTCGGCGACACCGTTCTTCACCACGGACGGCACGCCGCGATCGCCTGGCTGGTACGGGTACTTTCGCCAGAGGTCCCGCAGGATCTCTTCCTTCTGCGGATCCACGTGCGTGGACGACACGCGGCGGATCGCGCCCGCCTCATCGACCAGGTCGATGCTGCAGTAGTCGGCAAGCGTGGGCACCACGAGTCGCGTGACGGCGGCGAGATTCCACTCGTAGTCGAGCGATGTGCCGAGCACGCCGAGCGCGTTGTCGACCGCGGCGTGGCGCTGGCGAGCCAGGTGTTCGTCCTCGATGTCGTCGAACACGCCGACCCACTCGCGAATCATGCCATTCTCGTGAATGGGAACCGCCCGCGAGCGATACCACCGATACGCGCCGTCGCGCTGATGAATACGATACTCGATGGTATAGGCACTCTCAGTGGAGAGCGCGGTGCGCCACGCCTCCGCCACGCGGTCACGATCATCCGCGTGAATCGCCTCGAGCAGGCCGGACGTACGAAGCTCCGACGTCGGCTGCCCGGTGAGTGCACGCCACTCCGGCATCTCGCTCACGCGGCCGGAGGGATCGGAGCTGAACACCATCACGGTGCTCGCCTCGACCAGCGCGCGATAGCGCTCCTCGGTGCGTGTGCGCTCGAGCTCCGCCTGCTTCTTTGCGGTGATGTCCCGCAGGAACGCGGCAACGCCACCCTCCTCCGTCGGGACGCATCGCACGTGTACCCAGATGTCCGTCTTCGGGACCTGCGCCTCGAAGTCCGTCGTGACTCGCTCGCGCTGGGCACGTCTCGTCTCCGACTCGAAGATGGTCCCGTGTGCCGCGGGTGCACCGGTCCAGACATCGCGTCCCTTCAGGTCCGCCTGCTTCATTCCGAGGCGACGCAGCAGGGCAGCGCCAGCGTCGTTGACGAAGCGCAGGTGCCAGTGGAGATCGAAGACGAACATCGCCTCCGTCATCCCGTTCGTGGCCTGGGCGACGCGAATACGCGCGCGGCGCAGGTGGTCGACCGTGAAGCCCAGCGACATGGACACAGCGACGAAGACCACGATGGAGAACAGCTCGGTGGACGTGATCACATACGGTGCGCTGGCCGACCAATCGAACACCGCATTCAGAAGCAGCGCCCCAGACAGCGACGCAACGGCGACCGGCCCCAATCCGCAGCGCCACGCAACGAGAACGCTCGTTGGCCAGAGCAGCAGCAGATGCGTGGAGGCAAATGTGCCGCGAAAGAGCCACGAGAGCAGCACCGCGCCGAGCGACGTCAGCAACGCCTCGGCGTAGAGGAGCCAGGTCGCCCTCTTGTGCACCCTGATGACCTGCATGCTGCCCGAGGAACGCCGAAAGTCCAACGGTTGCTCCCATGCTGTTGGCAAATTCACTCCTGCATCCTCACCACGGTCGCTTCCATGGCGATGACATCAGCAGAGGTGCACCGCGGTCGCCTTGATGATTGCCACGGCCGGCACGCCGGGCGCAAAGCCCATCTCGCGGAGCGCGCCCTCCGTAAGAATGGCCGTCAGGTTCGTCGTCCCCACTTCGATGGTGACGTGCGAGAGCGGACCATGCCCGGTAACAGAGACGACTGGGCCGCGGAGCACGTTTCGCGCCGAACTTGGCCCGGGTGCCTCACGCGCAAGCATGACATCCTCGGCGCGAATCACGGCGTGCCCCTCTCCACGTGGATGATCGCCGACGCCGACGAGCTCGATGCCGTTGCCGGTAAACGTGATGAGGCGTTCTCCCACTCCTTCACCTGACGACACGACCTGCCCGGAGAACACATTCTCGAATCCCAGAAAGCCCGCGACCGCCACGCTCGCGGGCTTCCGGAAAAGCACGTCTGGCGGAGCGACCTGTTCGATGGCGCCGTCGTTCAGCACGATTGCCAGGTCGCCGAGCGTACCCGCTTCGATGAAATCGTGCGTCACGTGAAGGATCGTCATGCCCCACTCCCGCTGCATGCGCCTCAGCTCGGCGCGAATCGACGTGCGGCGCCGAGGATCGAGCGCGGCGAACGGTTCGTCGAGGAGGAGGACGTCCGGCCGCGGCGAGAGTGCCCGGGCCAGGGCCACGACCTGTCGTTCGCCACCGCTGAGTGAAGCCACCGGACGATTGGACAGGGCGCTCGCCCCGAGACGATCCGCCGTTTCGCGAGCGGCATCATGGTCTCTCGCCGCGTAGGCGATGTTCTCGTCCACCGAGAGGTGCGGGAAGAGGTACGCATGCTGGTAGACCATCCCGAGGCGTCGCTGTTCGGGCGGTTGGCGTGTGACGTCAACGCCACGAAGCGCAACTGCTCCGCTCACGACGCGCCGAATGCCCGCGATCGTCTCGAGCAGTGTGGTCTTGCCGGCACCCGCCGGACCGAGGACGACACCCCACGCTCCCGTGGGCACCGTGAAGGTGATGTCGCGCAGCATGAAGCTTCCCGCGCGAGCACCAAGCCCAACGACCCCGATCACGCGGACGACTCCTCGCGACGCAGGGCGCGAAGGAGCGTGAGCGGAATCATGGCGAGCAGCACGAGCACCGCGGCAACCGGGAGCGCCGCATCGAGCCCGAACGCCGTAAAGCGATCGTAGCTCAGGACACTCGCAACCTTCGGGTTGTACGTGAGGATCACGATGGCGCCAAATTCACTCACGGCGCGCGACCACATCACGATCGCGGCAGCCAGCAGGCCTCGGCGCGCAAGCGGCAGTGCAATGCGCCGAACGGCCGTCCATTCGGAGTCGCCGAGGGTGCGGGCGATGGCCTCGTAACGCGCATCCACGCGTGCGATGGACTCGCGAGCGGCGCTCACGTAGAGCGGCGCCGACACGAACAGCATGGCGAGCCCGATACCGAATGGTGAGCCGACGATGCGCAGTCCCGCGGCAGCGAGCGCGGCGCCGGCGGGGCTTGCTCGGCCGAAGGCGAGCAGCAGCGCGATGCCCGCGACCGGATGAGGGATGAGCAACGGGAGTTCGATCAGCGCGCCTACAACCGCTTGCGCAGGCATGCGATGGCGCGCGAGCAGGTAGGCCAGTGGTGTACCCAGCAGGATCGTGATGGCGGTTGCCGTCGTTGCGGCCAGGGCGGTGAGGAGCAGCGCCTGCTGCAGCTCGGCGTCCATCAGGAGCTGGCGGACGCCGGCCGCGCCGCCGCGCAACAGCAGTGCACCGACAGGAAGCACGAGCAATGCAACGAGGATCATTGCCGCGCCAATGAGGCTGCCCGTCAGTGCCCGATCAGCCGGCCGTTGGCTCATCTGGTGCGCATTGCGGAAAGTGCCGGTGGGACTGCCATGCCGGTGAAGGTGGGCGCGTCCAGTGCATCGACCTGTGCGGCTCGCAGCATCGCCTTGCCGTCAGGCTCGAGGAGAAATCGCAGGAATCGCACGCCGGCGTCGCCGTGCGGTGCGTGCAACGGGACGCTGATGCCATACAGGATGGGCGCGCCGCGGCGCGTGGTGGTGCCGCGCGCGCCGGTCACGGACACGGCGGCTTTCGCGTATGTGTCCGCGCGATTCACGTCGCCGAGGTCGATGTCGGGCGGGAGGTGAATGATGCGAAAGTGCTGGGCACGCGCGAGCGACTCGTATTCGACGATGTAGTCCAGCTCACCTGCGCTGAGGAGCGCGGCAAGGTCCGCGGCGTTGGCGCGGATGGAGCCTGGTGGCGTCTTCGCCGCGAGCCGAGCAGCGAGTCCCGGCTCGCGATAGAACGATTCCGCCAGCTGATACAACAGGAGCGCGCGATAGCCGGCGGGCGCGAGCACGGGGTCCGTGCGGCCGAGTGCCACATTCGGCCGAAGGATGATGTTCCGCCAGTTTTCGGGCGTGATCTCGGACGCATGGAGTGAACGGTCGGTGTAGGCGACGACCATCCGGTTGCGCGCAAAGGTCGCATACCATGACGTGGCCCCCGGCATCAGCAGCTCGGGAAACACCTCGTGATCGGCAAGGGCGATGACGTCCGGCACGCGATGCAGCTCCGTGATGCGACGTGCGAGCTCGAGCGATGCGCCGTGCTCCTCGAGCACGAGCGCACCGGTCCGGCGTGCGAACGTGTCGAGCAGCGGCCGCATGGGGCCGGCGAGGCTCGCCGCCTCGAAGACGACGAGGGTGTCGCGCCGGGCGACGTTCGCGTCGCGACATGCGGCGAGTGAAAGCACGGCCAGGCACACAGCGACGGCGCACATCATCCTGCGAATCTCGCGGGCGTGGCATTCAAGGAACAGAGGTCCTGCGGCGGCCATGGTTGGACCGCCTGCCCCGCTGCATCGGCCGCTCAGTCGCCGTGTACGTGATAGTACTCGATGATGTCACGGATGATTTCGTCGAGCGTGGTGCGCGGCCGAAAATCAATGGTGCGTTCCAGCTTGGTCAGGTCCGGCACGCGACGGAACATGTCCTCGAAGCCCGCGGAGTAGGCGTCTGCGTACGCAACCATCTCGATGGGTGATGAGCTGCCGACGGCATCGCGCACGCGCTCCGCCAACCCGAGCACGCTGATCTCCTCGTCGGTG
>JBBQFW010000210.1:0-6934 GCA_038322445.1 Gemmatimonadales bacterium | reverse complement strand
TGACATGGCTTCCTTTGATGTGATCTTCCTTGGCGGCGGGCCCGCCGGATATGTCGGCGCGATCCGCAGCGCCCAACTTGGCCTCTCCGTCGCCGTGGTTGAACGCGAAGGACTCGGCGGCACCTGCGTCCTGTGGGGCTGCATCCCCGCGAAGGCGCTGCTCGAAGCGGCGAACTACGCCGAGAAGATGAAGAAGGCGCCGGAGTTCGGCGTTGCGCCGGGCGAGGTGAAGCTCGACTACGGCGTCGCGATGAAGCGGTCGCGCGCCGTGAGCACGCAGAATTCCAAGGGTGTCGAGTTCCTCTTCAAGAAGAACAAGATCACCTGGATCCGGGGTACCGCGAAGTTGCTCTCCGCAATGAGCGTCACCGTCAAGTCAGTTGACGGCAAGGAGGAGAAGCACGACGCGAAGAAGGCCGTCGTCATCTCCACCGGTTCGCGCGTGAAGGGACTTCCACAGATCGGCCTCGAACTCAACAAGACCACCGTCCTCTCGTCCGACGAGGCGCTCATCATCGACAAGGCGCCGAAGAACATGGTGATCGTCGGCGCGGGCGCGGTGGGGTGCGAGTTCGCGGACGTCTTCAGTGCGTTCGGCTCGGAGGTGACGATCGTCGAGGTGATGCCGAACATCCTGCCCGTCGAGGATGTGGACTGCTCGAAGGAAGTGGAGCGCGCCTTCAAGAAGCGCAAGATCGAGATCCTCACCGGCGCGAAGATTTCCGGCGTGAAGGTTGGAAAGGACTCCGTGTCGATGACCGTCGAGTCAGGCGGAACGAAGAAGGACCTCACGGCCGACGTCGTGCTCGTTGCGGCGGGTCGTGCGCCGAACGTGGAGGAGATCGGGCTGAAGGAGCGCGGCATCCAGCTCACGGATCGCGGGTTCATCAAGATCAACGAGCGGATGGAGACGAGCCTCAAAGGCGTCTACGCCATCGGTGACGTGGCAGGGCCACCGATGCTCGCGCACAAGGGCGAGCGCGAGGGCATCATCGTCGCCGAGGTGATCGCGGGACACCACGCGCAGGTGCTGGATTACACCAACGTCCCAGCCGCCACCTACTGCCACCCGGAAGTAGCGTCGGTCGGCCTGACAGAGCAGCAGTGCAAGGACAAGAAGCTCGAGTACAAGGTCGGCAAGTTCCCCTTCTCGGCCAACGGTCGCGCACGCACGTCGGGCGAGACCGAGGGCTTCGTGAAGGTCATTCGCGGTGCGAAGTACGGCGAGATTCTCGGCGCCCACATTGTCGGTGCACATGCGACCGAGTTGATCCACGAGCTCGTGGTTGCGCGCACCAATGAGTACACCGTCGAGGAAGTCGATCTCGCCATCCACGCGCATCCCACGTTGTCGGAAGCGATCGCCGAGGCGACGCTCGATTCGCTCGGCAAGATGATTCACGCCTGATGTCCGCTTGGTCCGCCGGGGGGGCGCGGTGACACAGCGCAGCCTGCTCGTCGTCGACCTGGGGACACTTCCCTTCGCTGCCGCGCTCGATCTTCAGCGCGCGGCAGCACGGGCGAGAATCAGCGGTGAGATCGCGCAGGATGTCCTGATACTCGTCGAGCACCCGCCCGTCATCACACTCGGCCGCTCCTCCAAGGCGCATCACCTGCTCGCGTCGCCCGAACTGATCGCGGGTCGCGGCGTCGAGCTGTTCGAGGTCGAGCGTGGCGGCGACGTCACCTTTCACGGTCCTGGACAGCTCGTCGGCTATCCGATCGTCGACCTGAAACGCCACAAGCAGGACCTGCACTGGTACCTCAGGCAGGTCGAGGAAGCCCTGATCCGGGGGCTCGAACCCCTGGGGATCGTCGCCGGCCGGCAGGCAGGGCTCACGGGCGTCTGGATCGAGGGAAGAAAGCTCGCATCGATCGGGGTGCATGCGCGCGACTGGGTCACGTGGCACGGGTTCGCACTGAATGTCACCACGGATCTGGCGTACTTCGATCTCATGGTGCCGTGTGGAATTGCCGATGTGCAGATGACGTCCGTGGAACGCGAGCTCTCTCTGACCCGCGCGGCGACCCTGGCGGTGGGTGCGCAGGTTCGCGCAAGCGTCGCCGCGGCGTTTGCCGCTGTTTTTCAGCTCGAGCAGGTGCAAGTGGACGGCGACGCATTCGTGCGCGACCTGCTCCACGCGAGGGACGCCGTCACTACGCCCTAGTTCGCGCGTGGGAACGGTACGCCGTGCGACAGCGCGGTGGCGTTCACGCACCCGTGCGGGCCTATGCTTCCCCATCCCTCAGCAAGTGCTTGTGCAATGGAGGGGGGTGGCTAGATTATGAGTCACTTGACCCCAGTCATATGACCGAAACAGTGTCGAAGTCGATTTTCAAGGCGAAGGCCCTCGAGCTATTCCGTCAGGTGGAGCGGACCGGCACGCCCATCGTGATTACCGATCGCGGGGTCCCGGTGCTCACGCTCGCACCGTTTCGCGCGGAGCAGAATTCTACTGTTACGCTCCTTCGCGAGAGCCTGGTGAAGTATGAGGCAGCAACCGAACCTGTCGGTGGAGACGACTGGGAAGCGGTACGATGATCATGCTCGACACCCACGCCCTCATCTGGTGGGTGTCAGAGCCCTCGCGTATTCCGGAGAGGGCGCGGCGTCTTCTTGACAGCGCCGTCGAGCGGAGAACACCGGTTGGCGTCTCCGCGATCAGTATCTGGGAAGTTGCCATGCTGGTGGCGCGCGATCGCCTCGCCTTCACGATGTCCGCAGATCTCTGGATATCGCATGTCGAGGCGCTCCCGTTCCTCACCTTTCTTCCCGTGGACAACCGGATCGCAGTGCGCTCCGTTCACCTGGTCGGTTTTCCCAATCGCGATCCCGCTGATCGCATCATTGCCGCCACGGCACTTGGCGTGGATGCAACGCTCGTGACGGCGGACGGCCAACTCCGCGCCTACGCGCCGCTCAAGACGACTTGGGACTAGCAGCCGCGGCGATACCATCGCCGAGTCGCGCGCAGCACGTCAATGCATCACCCGGCAACGCCGCGCTGCGCCAGGAAACGCAGGCATACGGGACTGGGGAGCTCGATGCGGCGGTCTGTGGCCATGAGTGTTCCCGTTTGCACGTCGCGCGAAAAAACGACAACAGAATTCGAACGCTGATTGGCCGCAAGCAGCCAGCGTCCGGTCGGATCGAGCGTGAAGTTGCGCGGCCAGTCTCCGCCCGTCGATATCACCTGCCGCAACGAGAGCGCGCCATTTGCCGAGACCGAGAACACGGCGATGCTGTTGTGACCACGATTCGAGACGTAAAGCGTACGCCCGTTCGGTGCCACGTGGATGTCGGCGGGGTAGTTCGTGCCCTTCCAGTTTGCCGGCACGGTGGAGATAGTCTGCAAAGCGGTCAGTGCACCCGTCGTCGCGTCACAACGGAGCGCCGTCACTGTCGAGTTCAACTCGCCGCTGACGAACAGCACTGGCAGCCTCGGATGAAAGGCCAGGTGGCGAGGGCCCGTACCCGGCGTCATCACGGCGTCGGACTCCGGCAGGTGTGCGAGAGCACCGGTGCGTGCATCGAAGCGATAGACGAACACGCGGTCGGCGCCGAGGTCCGCGGCAAGGACGTATCGGTTGGATGGATGGGGTAGGACGCAGTGTGCATGCGGTCCCTCCTGCCGATCGGCGATCGGTCCCTTCCCTGCCTGCTGCACGACCTGTATCGCCCTGGCGATTCCGCCGTGCGCGCCGATCGGGAAAACGGCAAGCGTGCCGCTGACATAGTTGGCGACGAACGCGAAGTGGCCAGTGCGGTCGGTGCTGACGTAGCACGGCGCTGCGCCCTCCGACGGCTGGTCGCTCACGAGTTCCAGTGCGTCCCCTTCACCGGCGATGGCGAATGCGCGCACCGCCCCGGTGGCCTTCCCGTCCAGCAGTTCCACTTCATTCACCGCGTAGAGCGTCTTTCCTGACGGGTGAACCGACAGGAAGGAGGGATTCGGCCCGACATCAAATGCCTTCGTCTGCGTGAGCGCTCCTGTTTTCGCGTGCATGCGAAGGAGGTAGACGCCGTCGCTTCGCTTGTCGTCGGTATAGGTGCCGACGAACAGGAGAGCGCTCGATGGTGCAGAAATCATCAGGCCACGCCAGAGGCCGACAACGCCGAGAGAAGTCGCCCCGACAAAATCGCGGCGAGTCAGCGAATTCCGAGTGATCATGTCATGCCGAAAGGGAGGGACTACAGGAGGGCGTCTTGCCGACGCGAGTATATCCGCAGGACAGGCGATCGGCAAAGCACTCATGCCACGCGGTGCGCGTTTTCGCTTCGGCAACCGTTCGGTCGTGAACCTATATTACCGCATGGTCGATGGACCCAAGCTGTACCGCCCACGTGAACGCGAGCTTCCGGCGCCCGACACGGCCAGGCTCACCGCGTCGTTGAACGAGGATCAGGCCCGCGCGGCGACCTTCGGCGATGCGCCGTTGCTCGTCATCGCCGGCGCGGGCACGGGCAAGACGCGCACGCTCATACACCGGGTCGCGGCGCTCATCGAGCGTGGGATCGCTCCCGAGCGCATCCTGCTCCTCACCTTCACGCGCCGCGCCGCGGGTGAGATGCTCTCACGCGCGGAGAAGCTCGTGGGGTCTGCTGGCGCGCGCGTGCACGGCGGCACCTTCCACTCGGTCGGCCATCGTTTGCTGCGCCAGTTCGGTCCGTCGGCGGGTCTTCCGGCCGACTTCAGCATCATGGACCAGAGCGACTCCGAAGACCTCATGCAGCTCGCCCGCGGCGCCATGGGGCTGGCGAAGACGGCGAAGCGATTTCCCAAGAAGGAAACGCTGCACTGGCTCTATTCACGTCACGTCAACACGGAGCTTCCCCTCGACGAACTGCTCCACCGCGACACGCCGCAGTTCCTCGAGTACCAGGATCAGATCACGTCCCTGTTCGCAGACTACACGCTTCGCAAGCAGGAACGGAACCTCGTCGACTACGACGACCTGCTCCTCTTCTGGGCGATAATGCTGGAAGCATCGCCCGATCTTCAGTCGCGCATTGCCGGCATGTACCAGCATGTGCTGGTCGACGAATACCAGGATACCAACCTGCTCCAGGCGCGCGTGCTGCGCGGCATGTGCTCGGCCCACCGGAGGCTTACCGTCGTCGGCGACGATGCGCAGAGCATCTATGCCTTTCGCGGCGCACACTTCCGGAACATCCTCGACTTCCCGCGCCAGTTTCCGGGTGCGACGATGGTGACGCTCGCGCAGAATTATCGGTCGACGCAGCCGATCCTCGACATGTCGAACATGGTGATCTCGCGCGCCGAGGAACGCTTCAGCAAGGATCTGTTCACCAAGCGCGAAGGCGGGGAGAAACCCTGGCTGGTCACGGCGAAGGATGAGGCACAGCAGACACGTTTCGTCGTGGACCGCATCCTCCAGCTGCATGAGTCGGGCGTGCTGCTGAACGACATGGCGGTGCTGTTTCGCGCCGGCTACATGTCGGCCGACCTCGAGATCGAGCTGGCGAACCGGAAGATCCCATTCGACAAGTGGGGTGGCCTCAAATTCCTGGAGGCCGCGCACGTGAAGGACGTCCTCGCCTTCCTCCGCGTCTCCGAAAACCCGCGCGACGAGGTGAGCTGGTACCGCATCCTGATGCTCATGCCCGGCATCGGCGACGTCACGGCGCGCGAGATGATGGCCACCATGCAGGAGCGCGCGTGGGACCCCGATGCCTTCACGCACCTCGTCGCGCCGCCCAAGGCGCGCGAGGCACATCGGTCACTGGCGGCGCTGCTCCGCCAATTGCGCGGCATCACGAATCGGGACGGCGAGGTGGCCGGCGCGAAGGTCGCAAGCGACATCGCCGCCGTGCGATCGCTGTACGACGCGGTGCTGAAGGAGAAGTACGACCGGCCCGAAGCCCGTCTGGCCGACCTGGATCAGCTGCGCACGATCGCTGCGGGCTATCCGTCGCGCGGGAATTTTCTCTCGGCGCTGGCACTCGACCCGCCGTCGAACACGCAGGACCTGGCAGGCGGCTCGGAATCGGAGACTGACTGCCTCGTGCTCAGCACGGTGCACAGCGCGAAGGGCAAGGAGTGGAAGGCGGTGTTCATCATCTGGGCGGTGGACGGATGGTTTCCGTCGTCGCGCGCGATCGAGGATCCGGACGAGCTCGAAGAAGAGCGACGGCTCATGTACGTCGCACTCACTCGAGCGAAGGACGAGCTGGCGATCATCTACCCGATGCAGGTCTACGGATCGCGACGAGGCGCCGAGTATTCGTTCGACCAGCTGTCACGATTTCTCGATCGTGGGGTTCGGGGTACGATGCAGCGCGTCGTCGTGGAGGAACCTGGCGAAGTGCCCGCCGCGTCACCGGTCGCCTCACCCGAGATCGATCTTCGGGCGCTGATGCGAGGTCGTTTCGGGGCAAAGTAGACGAGCTCGCGGTCGGCGTGCCGCGGTGTGCGCGCGTTACCTGGGGGCCGGCGTAACTGCGAGCGCGCGCACCGCCGCGAACGGATCTCCCTTGTTGTCCTTTGCCGCGGAAATGATCGCCTGGACCGCACGCCGAAGGTCGCCGCGGTAATTCACGAGCACTCCGTCGAACACATCCAGGTCCGTCAGGTAGACGCGTCGAGAGAGGAGCACGGCGTTGTCCAGCCTCACCCGCTCCAACGCTCGCGGGCTGATGGTCCTGAGCTGCGGGCCGATCTCGTGCACCAGCGTAGACCGCGCTTCGGTATAGATCGAATCGCGGAGCGCAATGCGCTGCTGCACATGGGCGGCGCCGTCGCCCGGGTGCGCCTTGAATGTGGAGTCCACCGTGCGATAGAGCGCCGCCCAGAAGCGCCCCATCATCCGATCGTCCTTCCAGCGGGCAATCACCTCGTCCGCCGCCAGATTCTGCCCGCGATACCGAAAGAACCGCTCGGCGCCCCTCGACCCGACGAAGTTCGCAAAGCTC
>JBBQFW010000209.1:0-6982 GCA_038322445.1 Gemmatimonadales bacterium | reverse complement strand
GGCGTTTCGCGCGCGGTGCTTCCAGCGCGCCTGCCGCGGCCACAGGTTACACCGTCCCCGCAACCCGTGCCGCCACCACTCCGCCTGCTCCCATGATCGACAAACGAATAGCGTCCGCGCGGTATCGCGCTGCCGTGCTGCTCATGAGCGCCGCCGCCGCATGTCACGCTCCAGCGACGTCCGCGCCAGTACCCCTGCGGCAAATGCCCGCGCTCGCGTCGCTCGCGGCGCACTCCGTGGTGCCGGCGCCGTCCTCCGTCATCGCCGGCGGCGGGGCGCCGTTCGTCCTGACCGCATCGAGCACCATCGTCGCGCCGGCCGGCAACGACGAAGCGGCACGCATCGCGGAGATGCTGGGGGCCATCCTTCGGCCATCAACGGGATATCGCCTCGCGGTCAGCCCAGCCGACGGCCCCGTACCGCGCGGCGCGATCGCACTGCGGCTCGGCGGCGGCGCGGACCTCGGCGCTGAAGGGTACGAGATCACCATCACCGGCGACTCCATCCGCATCGTCGCGGCAACCCCGTCGGGGCTCTTCCATGGTGTGCAGACGCTGCGGCAACTCCTCCCCACCAGCATCGATGCCGAGTACACGCTGGGCCGCATGGCGAATGGATGGAGCGTGCCGCCCGGCACCATCGTCGACCGGCCGCGGTTCGCCTGGCGCGGCGCGATGCTCGACGTCGCGCGCCACTTCTTCACGCCTCTCGAAGTGCGGCAATACATCGACCTGCTCGCGCTGTACAAGATGAACACCCTGCATCTGCACCTCGCCGACGACCAGGGGTGGCGCATCCAGATCGACAGCTGGCCCAGGCTCACGTCCTTCGGCAGCACGACCCAGGTAGGAGGCGGAGCGGGCGGCTTCTATACCAAGGACGAGTACGCTGCCCTGGTGCGCTATGCACAGGATCGCTTCGTCACCGTCGTGCCCGAGATCGACATGCCGGGCCACACCAACGCCGCCATCGCGGCGTACCCGGAGCTGGGGTGCAGCAAGCCGACGCCCGGCATCTACGGCGGCACGCAGGGTCCGGGCGTCTACACCGGAACCGAGGTGGGCTTCAGTACGTTCTGTCCCGACAGCGAAATCACCTATCGCTTCGTCGACGACGTCTTGCGCGAGCTGGCGGCGATGACCCCGGGCGCATACCTGCACGTGGGCGGTGACGAGGTGCATGCGCTGCCACGCGACCAGTACGTGCGGTTCGTCGAACGCGTGCAGGACATCGTCTACAAGCACGGCAAGACCATGGTGGGCTGGGAAGAGATTGGGCTGGCGCGCCTTCGTCCCACCACGATCGCGCAGCAGTGGAAGAGCGACAGCGCCCTCCTGGCGCTGCATCAGGGCGCGAAGCTCCTGCTCTCGCCGGCGACGAAGACCTACCTCGACATGAAGTACAATGCCGCAACGGAGCTCGGCCTCGATTGGGCGGCGCGCATCGAGCTGCGCGCCGCGTACGACTGGGACCCTGTCACATACCTCAAGGGCGTCCCGGAGGAGTCCGTCGTCGGCGTCGAGGCAGCGCTCTGGTCGGAGACGGTGCAGAACATCACCGGCGCCGAGTACCTGATGATGCCGCGGTTGCCGGCGCTGGCCGAGGTGGGCTGGAGCGCTTCGTCGGTGCGTGACTGGGAGAGCTTCCGTCGCCGTATCGCCGCGCATTCCGCCCGTTGGCGGCTGCTCGGCGTGAACTACTATCCGTCGCCGCAGGTGGATTGGCAGTGAGCGGGTGGGCCACGACCTTCATGGAGTTGCATCGCGTGCACTCGCCCGAGTTCAACGGCGAGTGCGAGATGTGTCCCCTCGAGGACATCGACGTGCCGCCCGCGCCGTAGATGGTAGTTCAAGTTCACGGACGCCAGGTCGACACTCATCGGCAACACCTTTCTGGAGCCAATGTGTCATGGCCAGCAGCACCCTCCCCTCCGCGAACATCGGGCACCTGAATGTTGCGTGCTCCTCGGCATCGTTGAAGGCGCCGAGTCTCGACATCATTTCGGGCTTCGACTCCATCAGCGCCCCTCCACCCGCCGAGCCGATGCCGTGGGACGTGGTGTACGCGGATCAGCTGAGCCGATGGCGGGACTTTGCCGTGGACATGCCGCAGTATCCGCACGCCACCGCGCTGGTGTCGCTCCTGGCCGAGGCATCGGACGAGGCAATCCGTCAGCTGCCGTCCGCGGCGCGCGAAGCGCTCGCCTTCTGCGACGATTCGAGCATCTCGCGCAGCCGCCTGGCCACCCTGCTCGGGAAGGATCCCGCACTCGTGCTGCGCCTGCTGCGCACGGCGAATTCGGCGTCGCTCGGTGGTGGCAACGCGGTGCTCTCGGTCGGCGGCGCCATCGCGCGCATCGGCATGGCCGACACGCGTTCGGTGGTGCTTGCGAACTGCGTGGAAGGATTGTTGAGCCGTCCGGGACTGCCATTCGACGACATGTCGCGCAAGGTGTGGGATCACATGATCACGACGGGCCCGATCGCGCGGACCGTGGCAGGCGCGTTCGGCGCAGACCGGGAGGAGGCGTTCTCCATCGCGCTGCTGCACGACGTCGGCAAGCTGGTGGTGTTCGACCAGATCTCCACACTCCGGGGGCGCTTGCGTTCACCGGTCGTCCTGCCGGCGGCCTGGCTCGCGGCCTTGCTGCGCGAAGTGCACGAGTCCCTGGGCGCACTGGCGGCATCACGTTGGGGGATGGGCACGCGCGCTGCCGCCGCCATCGGTGACCACCATCGCTCCCGCGAGACGGTCGAACAGAATGCGCTCGCCGAGGCGATCTTCATCGCGGAGCACGTGGATCATGCGCGGCGTCGCGGCGGCGAGTTGGACATGACCCTCGCGTTCGAGACAGGACGCCTCTCGGGCTCGGTCGAGCGCGTGAGCATCCTGCTGGCGGCGAGTGCCAGCGACGCCTAGCACGACCTGGTGGCGCCACGCACGAGAAAGGCGTGGCGTTCCTAAAGTTCTGGTGGCAATGGGCCGATATCTCCGGCATGAACGCGCCCGTTGCCATTCCCCCGACTTCCGCACCGCAGGCCGACAGGCGGGCTGAGCCCGCCGCGTTCGGTCGCGAGGATGTCGCGCGTGTGCTGATCGTCGACGACGACTCCTTTACGCGCTCGCTGCTCCATCATGCCGCGAAGCTGGCGGGCCATGACGCCGTCAGCGCCGACAGCGCCGCCTCGGCGCGGGACATCATCGAGACGGATGGCGCGGCGTCGTTCGACTGCGTGGTGGCGGACTACCTGATGCCGGGCGAGACCGGGCTGCAACTCCTGCACTGGCTGCAGGCGCACGACGCGTCGCTCGCGGTCATCATCGTGACGGGCAACTCGGAGCGCGACGTCATCACCGCCATGCTGCGTGGCGGCGCGATCGACTTCCTTGACAAGCCGATCGATCCCGACGCTTTCGTCAACGCGCTGAACCGTGCGATTAGCGAGACCGTCTGCTGCCGTGCGGGTGAGCTGCAGCGTGCCGCCGTGCGCGCCATGGGCGAGATGCAGCATCAGGCCATCCTGCGCGGCGTGGCCGGAACGGCCGCCTTCGACGTGCGCTACCGCGCCCTCCGCGATGTGGGCGGCGACTTCCTCATGCGCATGCCCCTTGAGGACGACGGCGAGCTGCTGCTCGTGGGCGACGTCGCGGGTCATGACGTGCGGTCCTCGTATGCCGCCGCCTACTTCCAGGGGCTGGCGTTCGGCGCGCTCGCCAACGGGCAGCCGCTCAAGGACATGCTGCAGGGCTTCAACCGGACGCTGGTCGAGGAATGGAACGCCGTCGGATTCACGGCCGCGGTCGCGCCGATCACCTCGGTGAGCGTGTGTGCCGTGGAGTTCGACGCGTCGCGCCTGCGCGTGGTGGTGAGCAACGCCGGCTTCCCCAATCCGTGCCGCGTCTCGCGCGACGGGCGCGTGACCGAGATCGAGACTGCACGGACCAATCCACTTGGTTGGTTCGTCAATACGGTTCCGCGCTCAACGCATCACACGTTCGAGGCCGGTGAGACGCTCCTGCTCTGGACCGACGGGCTGTGTGAGGTGGCGGAACGCAACGGCGTGTCCCCGCTGGCAATGACGACCGTGCTCATGAACGCTGAAGCGACGCGTTCGGATGAGCTGCTGCGCGATGCGCCGGACGACGTGCTGGTCGTCTCGTTGCCCATGGACCGCCGCGATGCACCGGAGGCGTCGGCGCACTGGGACCCGTGGTGGCCGGTGCTCATGGAGGAGATGCCGGGCGCGGATCACGGTCGTATCGATGCGCTCCAGGCGAACTGGGAACACCAGCTCCGCTTCGTCGTGCCAGGCATGAGCGAAGCGCGGCTCCTCGACATCCTGCTCGTCCTCCGCGAATCCGTGCTCAATGCCATGTGCCATGGCTGCAACCGCGAGGCGCGTCGCCGTGCGACGCTCACCGTCTGCCTGCGCCTGCGCTCGCGACTGCTCCGCGCAACCATCGAGGATGCGGGGGAGGGACACGACTTCGATCCGGCACAGCATCACGACGGAGCAGACCTGGCCGAGTTCCATCGCGGCCTCGCCCTCATCAACAATCTCGCGTCCTCCGTGAAGGTGGCGCGCAGGGGTTCGCGCCTCACCATCGATGTTCGCTACTGATCCTCACTCCCAGGTCATCACGTGCCCACACTCAGCACCGCCCCGTCAACGGACAGCGTCCACGTCATCATACCGGGCGACCTCACGAGCACCTCGTTCGATCAGGCGAAGCTGTCCGTGTTCCAGGCCATGGCCGACGCAGATGCACGTCGTGATCCGTGGCGCACGCTGCGCATCGATCTCGGCAACGCGCGCATGGTGGACTCGGTAGGCCTCAACCTCCTCGTGCATGTCATCAAGCATGTCGAGCAGCACGGCCATCATCTGGAGATCGTCATCAGCCACCCCAGCGTCGCGCGCGCCATCGCCTTCACGCGGCTGGATACGAAGCTCACCGTCATCAGGCGCGCCTGACATGCGCGCCCTCATCATCGATGATTCGCGCACCATGCGCCGACTGCTGAACGCCTACGTTGCCAACGCCACCGGTGCCGAGATCCAGCAGGCGGAGAACGGGGCGGAAGCGCTCGCGTCGCTCGCGGCGCACATGCCGGTGGACTTCGCCCTGGTGGACTGGGACATGCCCGGCATGACGGGCATCGAGTTCGTGCGCGCCGTACGGTCGCAACCCCGCTACGATGGCGTGAAGCTCATGATGGTCACCGCCCGCGTGGACGCGGGAGCGCTGTCGGAAGCCCTCGACGAAGGCGCGGACGACTTCCTCATGAAGCCGCTCGACGAAGACATGGTCGCCGACAAGCTGCGCATCCTCGGCTTCGCGGATTGATGATGCTCCCGCGCTTGAGGGTACTCGTGGTGGACGACTCGGCGGTGATGCGGCGCATCATCAGCGAGGCCCTGGCCACCGATCCCACCTTCGAGGTGGTAAGCGTGGCGTCGAATGGGGAAATCGCGCTACAGCGCATCACGCACCTCTCGCCGGACGCCGTGACGCTCGACGTGGAGACGCCCGTGCTCGATGGCCTCGCGACGATTCGCCGCATCCGCGAGACCCACCCCACGCTGCCCGTGATCATGTGCAGCGCCCTCACGCACAGCGGCGCCGAGGCGACGCTCGATGCCCTGGCGGCGGGTGCGAACGATTGGCTCGCGAAGCCGGCACAGAGCGTATCGCTCGACGAGAGCATCGCGAAGATCGGCGCAGAGTTGCTGCCGAAGCTGCGGGCGCTGTTCAAGGTGCGCAGCGCGCCGGCGGTCACGCAGACGTCCAGCGCGACGCCACTCCGGGCGACGCCAGCGGTCCTGCGCGGCATGCGGCCGAAGGCAGCGCCCGACGTCCTCTGCATCGCGAGCTCTACCGGCGGACCGAATGCCCTCACTGCATTGTTCGCCGGCCTCACGGATCCCCTCCCGATACCGGTCGTCATCGTGCAGCACATGCCACCGCGCTTCACCCGCTCCCTCGCGGAGCGCCTCGGCCGCGGCTCGGTACACCATTTCCACGAGGCGTCGCAGGGCCAGGTGATCGAGCGGGGTTCGGTCTACATCGCGCCCGGCGGCCATCACATGGAAGTGGAGCGCGTTGGCGTGCACGTGCGCGCGCGCATCGCACGATGGACCGGCGGAGCAATCGTGAAGGCCCGCCGCAGACGTGCTCTTTCGTAGCGTGGCTGAGGTGTACGGCCGCGGTACGCCGGCGTGCGTGCTGACCGGCATGGGGCAGGACGGCCTTCGCGGCTGTGAGCTCATCCACTCGCGGGGTGGCGAGATCGTCGCGCAGGACGAAGCGTCGAACGTGGTGTGCAGGTGACGCCGGCGCTCCGCGAGCTGGTCGACGTCAGGGAACGCAACAGCATCGAGCCGTGGCCCGCGCGCGAGGAGTTCGACCTCGTGCTGATGCGCAACGTACTGATCTGCTTCGACACAGAGTCGCGCGGGCAGGTGTTGCGCAACGTACGCGCCCGCATGCGTCCCGGGGGCGTCCTCCTGCTGGGGACCGCGGAGACACCAGTGCAGCTCGATCCCGCATGGTCGGTGGTGCGGTATGACAAGACGTCGACTTTTACTGTGAACCCGCCGGAGGCACGACCGTGATCGATGACACCACATCCGCTGGCCCACGCGCGGCAGCGTTGCAGGGACTCGCCGAGTCGAGCCTCGAGCTCGACGACGTGCTCGCGAGTCTCGAGCACGAATTCCTGGTGATGGGCGACTCCATCGAGGCCGCCACGAGCTGCGGTGAGGAATTGCTCGCGGCCAGTGAGGAGCTGCATGGCCTCGCGCTCGGCCGCGACGGTGGGCAGTGCGCCCTCGGCCAGGCGGGCGAGGCACTCCGCGCACCGCTCGACTATCTCGCGACCAGTGGACGGCGGACCGATCGCGTGATCGAGCTGCTGCGGGAATACCACGCCGGCTTGCGTCGCACGCTTGCCTGGGAGCGCGAATCTCGCCGCACCCTC
>JBBQFW010000208.1:0-6987 GCA_038322445.1 Gemmatimonadales bacterium | reverse complement strand
GATGGTGCGCGTATCCTTGCTGCCCGTCTTCCTGAGCTCGACGTACGTGAGCTCGGGGTGCACCGCGAGCGCCGTGTTCGACACGAGTGTCCAGGGCGTTGTGGTCCACACGAGGATCCGCCGCGCCGTGCGTCCCGGCATGTCGGCCGCATCCTCGACCACCTCGCCGCCGATGGAGCCGAGATCGAGCGCGATGTAGACGCTCGGATCCTCGACGTCCTCATAGCCCTGCGCGACCTCGTGGCTCGAAAGCGTCGTACCACAGCGCGGGCAGTACGGCAGGATCTTGTGGCCACGCGACAGCAATCCCTTGTCGTACAGCGTCGCCAGCGACCACCACACGCTCTCGATGTAGTTGTTCGTGTACGTGACGTACGGGTGCTCGTAGTCGAGCCAGTAGCCGATCCGCTCGCTCAACAGCTCCCACTCAGCGCGATACGTGAACACGCTCTCGCGGCAGCGACGGTTGAATTCCACCACGCCCGTACTCTCGATGAGCTGCTTCCCCATCATCGTGGGGTTATCGAGCGCGGTGAGATTGTGCTGCACCATGTACTCGCGCTGCAGCTGCTTCTCCACCTCGATCTCGACCGGGAGGCCGTGCGTATCCCATCCGGCCTTTCGCTCCACCCGATAGCCCTTCATCGCCCGATGGCGGCAGAAGAGATCCTTGATCGTGCGCGCGAAGACGTGGTGAATGCCCGGACGGCCATTCGCCGTCGGCGGACCTTCGAAGAACACGAACGACGGAGCACCTTCGCGGCCGGCCAGAGTCTGCTCGAACAGTTTTTCCTCGCGCCACCGCGCGAGCAGCGCCTGCTCGAGCTCCGCCGGCGGCTCGTCGGCCGGCATGAGGGCAAAACGCGGCTGCCTCACGTCGGCGACCGTCACAGGCGCTCGACGACCCCGCGCACGAGCGCGGTGAGCGTCGGCTCCGCACGCGCCGCCGTGGCAATGATGGTCGGCAGGTCCGCGGGCTCCAGCGCATCGGGCAGGCACAAGTCGGTGATGATCGACAGGCCGAGCACACGCATGCCGCCGTGCAGCGCCACGATCACCTCGGGCACGGTGCTCATCCCGACGACATCCGCACCGATCGCGCGCAGCATCCGGTATTCGGCCCGCGTCTCGAGGTTCGGTCCTGCGACGGCCACGTAGACGCCCTCGCGCAACACGATCCGCTGCTCGACGGCGATGTCGCGCGCGAGCGCACGCAGCGACTCATCGTAAGGGGCCGACATATCCGGAAAGCGCGCGCCCAGCCGGTCGTCGTTCGCGCCGATGAGCGGATTGTCGCCGAGGAAGTTGATGTGGTCCGCGATGAGCATCAGGTCGCCCGCTTTCCAGAACGGGTTCATCCCCCCACACGCGTTCGACACCACCAGCGTGCCGGCCCCGAGCGCGCGCAACACGCGAATCGGGAAGGTCACCTGTTGGAGCGAATACCCCTCGTACCGATGCAAGCGCCCCTGCATGGCCACCACGCGCTTCCCGCCAAGGGTCCCGAACAGCAGGCGCCCAGCATGGCTCTCCACCGTGGAGTGCGGAAATCCCGGGATGTCCTCATACGCGACCGACGTCTCGACGTCGATCTCCGCGGCCAGACCGCCCAGTCCCGTGCCCAGCACGATGGCGACATCAGGAACGCTCACCGTGTGGGCGCGCACGGCCGCCGCCGCGGCTTCCACCGCTTCGAGCGTGTGTGTGCCCGCCGGCTCACCCGAGACGGAACCCGGCTGCATCATGCCGGCTCCACCAGGGCACCCTTCGTGATCGAGCTGCTCGGCCGCGAAAGCGTGGGGAAATGCGGACCCGGCGCATTCTCCGCCGCCTCGATCTCGGCGAGCTGGCGCTCGGCCATCACGCGCAACTGCGTCAAGTGGCTGCGACGCGCGCGATCCAGTTCGGCGAGATGCTGCTCAAGCTTGCGGATCTCGCCACGCGCCTCGTCCATCGCGCCCTCGGCCTCGGCGCGCCCCTCGCGAATCAGCAGCGCCGCCTCCCGTTCCGCCGACTCCCGGATCTCGCCGCGCAACTGCTGCGCGCTCACGAGCGCATCGTTCATGGCCTTGTCGCGCTCACGGAACGCGCGGAGCTGCTCGTGGAAGCCCTTCGCCTTCTGCTCCAGGTCGAGCAGCGAACGCGCGAGGCGCTCCAGCTCCTCGGCCACCTGCTCGCGGAACTGCTCCACGCGCTCGGGATCGTAGCCGCCAATCGCCTTCTTCCCGAAGTCGTAACGACGCACATCGAGCGGCGTCAGGTGAAAGGTCTCGTCCATTAGCCGGCCCTCGCTCCGAACAGTACGGTTCCAAGTCGCACCAGGGTGGCGCCCTCTTCGACCGCCACCTCGTAATCCCCCGACATTCCCATCGACAGCTCCACGGCCGGATGCCCCGCCCGCTTCAACACGTCCGCAGCCGCCCGTGCTCCGGCAAAAACTCGACGCAGCACCACCTCGTTCGCGCCGAATGGCGCCATCGTCATCACCCCGCGAACGCACAACCCCTGAAGTTGCAAAATCCGCTCGGCTTCCCCTTCCAGACTCGCGGGCTCATACCCACCCTTCGTCCCTTCGCCCGACACATTCGCCTGCAGGAGCACATCGACATCCATCTTGCGGCCCACACCGAACGACGCGACGGCGTCCGCGAGACGCGGGCTGTCGATCGAATGCACGAGGTGAAAACCGTCGAGCTGCTTCACCTTGTTGCGCTGCAGATGTCCGATCAGGTGCCACCGGAGAGGCGCCGAGACGTCGTGCATCTTTGTCACGGCTTCCTGCACCTTGTTCTCGCCCACGTCCTTCACACCAGCCGCAAACGCCGCAAGCGGCGCCTCGGCGCCATACGTCTTGGTGACGGCGACGATCGTGACCGATTGTCCGCGACCGCCGCGGGATCGCGCCGCCTCGATTCGCTGACGTACCTCGGCGAGCCGCGCCGGCAGATCCTGAAAGGGCATAACATTACAATTTACCGAAAGTTGCACCTCGATTCAAGCGACGGAGACTGCCCCCTTCGGAACGTGGCCAGAGCCGGACAATCGAGTAGCGAGAGCATGGTCGCACTGACATCGTCCGGGAGGTGTGCGCGCCTATCTCCGCGACTGGTTGACGCCCGCCAGCCCGGTGGAGCGCTTCCGCTGTCGATGGCGACTACCTGACTTCCACCGGGCGGCGCCGACGAAACGTACGTCGCCCACCGCAGCCGCCAGCCCGAGCCGAGCAGCGCGCGCTCGCGCGCGGTCAGGGCGGCTGAGACGCTCACCGGCCGGCCCGCAGCGCGCGCGGCGCGCGCGATGAGCGCCGCGCGCTCCTCGTGCTGCCATTTTGCGCCCTCCACGCGCTCCGCCGCAGGCCAGTGAAGACCCGTGCGACGCGCGATTTCTTCCGCGTACCAGTCAGCCGGCAAGAGTGGGAATGTCACGACCGTCACATCCGTGCGCACGCCCTCCACGTCCTGCAGGTACCAGAGCGGGTAGGTATCGTTGTCTCCGGCCACGAAAAGCACGGCGTTCCGCGGACTGCTCGTGAGCAGCGCCGCGGCCACCTCCCTTGGCGCGGTCGCCTCCGCGCCATGCGATCGGTCTTCCGCGCCCCAGTTCCCAAGGAGGGGGACGATCAGCGCCGTCAGCGCCACCCACGCGGGTGTCCGTCGCGCGCGCGCCAGCGCCACAGCACCGTAGCCCGCGAGCATGCCCCATACCCAGAAACCGAGGACGTAGAAATAGTCCCGCTCGCGTGCTTCATGCGCGTTACCGGGCACGAATCCATACCCGATCGTCGCCCCGGCCTTCAGGTTGAGGTACACGCACACGCCGAGCGTTCCGCAGACCAGGAGGACGCCCAACGCAGCCGCGACCCGAGGTGTGTCCCGCTTCATCGCCCGCCATCCCGCTGCGCCGAGCGCGAGGTAGAGGATCGTCGTCAACACGCGTTGCGGCGTGGTGAAGATGCCGTCGCCCCACGAGAGCGCGACCTGCCAGTCGAGATACTGCACGAGCGTGGCAACCTGTATCCACACGGGCGCCCGTCGCGGCCACATCGGCGCGACATCGTATTGCCGCCGCGCGATGACGTCTGCGAGGCCGGTGAAGGTCGACGGGTTGCCCTGGTTCAGCGCAGGATCGTGCCGCGCACGTACGAGCAGGATTAGCACGGCGCTTGACGCGACCGCCAGCAAGGCGACAAGGGTGAGCGCCGACGTGAGCGCGCGTGGTCTCGACGAGTAAGTCGCGCGGCCGGCAAACGCACCACCGCAGCTCAGCAGGATGCCCACGCCTGCAACGATTGGCGACATCCTCCCCAGCCCCGCCGCGACGAGCAGCGCACCACCGAGGAGGAGAAGGTGATCCAACCGCCACCGGCCGTACGCGTCACGCGACGCCAGGGCGATGGCCGCCGGCGCCCCGACGAGCGCGCTGAGGTGGACCGCCGGCGCGAGGGCGATGAGGTAACCGGTGAGCAGCATCCATCGCCTGCCGTCGGTTTCCGCCGACACCCTGCTCGCCGTGAACAACATCGCGGCCACGTGAAGCAGGGACACCGCATAGACCTCCGTCTCCGTGGCATTGGACCAGACACTCGCCATCAACCCGGCGGCGAGTCCACCGACCAGCGCACCCCATGCGTCCGTCTTCGCATTGGTGTTGCGCGCGACAACCGACACCAGCAGCGCGCAGGCTGCGGCCGTGCACGTGCTGGAGAGCAGGTTTGAGGCGCGTGCAATGCCAATCATGCCGCCGAACGCCAGCGTCCACCCGCGGCCCAGTGCAACGAAGAGTGGTGTACCCGGCGGATGCGGTATGCCGAACACGTGGGCCGCAGCGATGAACTCGCCGGCGTCCCAGAAGGTGACGCCCGGCGCGGCCGTTGCCACATAGACGACGAGCAGCGCGAGGCCAGTCGCCCACATCGCGCGCCGTCGCGTCAGCGCGACACCTCGCGCGATGCGTCGCCGTCGGTCGTGAAGCCGCGAGCCTCGAGGGCGTCGCGGAGCTGTTGCAGCGCGAGGTCGCGCCAGAGCCTGCCGCGCTGCGCGACCGAGATGGTCGCGCGTTCCTCGCTCACGACGATGACCAGCGCATCGGACTCCTCGCTCAACCCGAGCGCCGCGCGATGACGCGTGCCGAGTGCGCGATCGGTCAGGGGTTTCTGCGTGAGCGGGAGGATGCACCCGGCCGCGATGATCGTATCGCCGCGCACGATGACGGCGCCATCGTGCAGCGGCGAGTACGGCGTGAAGATCGTCATCAGCAGATCGGCCGACACGCGCGCCTCGATGCGTGAGCCCGATTCAGCGAATGCATCGAGGGGCGTATCACGCTCCACCGCGATGATCGCGCCGATGCCGGATCGACTGAGGCGCTCCACCGCCTCGTGAATCTCCTCGGCCACCTCGTGTGTGCCCATCTCGCGGAAGGCGCGGGAGAATGGTGCGCGTCCAAGCTGGCTCACCAGCGCGCGCATCTCCGGAGCGAGTACGATCAGCAGTGCGATCACTCCGTACTCCAGCAACACCTTGAGCACGAACGCAATCAGCCAAAGATGAAGCGCCCACGCGAGCCCGTACGCGACGACGACGATCGCCAGGACACTGAGGACGCGCGTCGCCCCGCTCCACTTGAATCGCCGCAGCACGAGCCATCCGAGGACGAGCACGACGAGTACCTGCGCGATCTCCGGCCAGCGCGCCTCGAACAGCAGGGGGAAACGGTCCATCAAATGATGGCGCTCATCGCGGCGGCCGAACGGATCGCCGCGACCACGTCGAGCGCCTGCCGCGTGGCGGCGACGTCATGCACACGCACCACCGACACGCCGCGGTCATAGACCGCCACCGCCGCGCCGACGCTGCCGAACACGCGCGCGACCGGCTCGGGCGCGCGCGTGATCTCGCCGATGAATCGCTTGCGTGACATCCCCACCAGTACCGGATAGCCGGTTGCCACGAAGCGGTCGACACATCCCAGCAGGCGCAGGGAGTGTTCGCTGCGCTTGCCGAAGCCCACGCCGGGATCGATCGCGATCCGCTCGCGGTCGACACCGGCGGCGAGGGTAACGGCAACACGCGCGAGCAGTTCCTCCAACACCGTCTCCACGACGTCGCCGCCGTACTCGGCGTGCGCGTACGTCGCCATGTCCGCCACGGTCCCGCGCGAGTGCATCACCACCACGCCGACATCGTGACGCGCGCACACCTCGGCCATGCGGGAATCGAGGCGCATGCCCGAGACATCATTCACGATGTGCACGCCCTCGCTGATCGCTGCTTCGGCCACGACACTCTTCACGGTGTCCACCGAAAGGATCGTGTCCGGGTGCGCCGCCCGGAGCTCGCGGAGGAGCGGCACCACGCGACGGAGTTCCTCGGCTTCGAGCACAGGCTGCGTGCCGGGACGCGTGGATTCACCCCCGATGTCCAGGATGTCCGCTCCCTGGGCCACGAGGATCGACGCGCGCGCCAGGGCATTCTCGAGCGAGAAGGCAAGCCCGCCGTCGCTGAAGCTGTCGGGCGTGACGTTGACGATACCCATCACGATGGGCCGGTCGAGCGCAATCGCTCGTCCGCGGACGGTCCAGGTGGCGGGCATGGCGGAAATGTAGTCGGACAGTCGGACAGTCTGACCCGGGCGCGCGGCTCCGCCGCCGCCCTCGTCTGACAGCGGGTCAACTGACTGGTCTGACAGTCATGATCTACACCACCGGGTTGATGCGCAAAGGACCTGGATGAGTAGCAAATAGCTGTCAGACTGCAGTTGACCCGCTGTCAGACGAGGAAGGGGCCGGCGTATGCCGGCCCCTTCCGGGTCAGACTGTCAGACTGTCAGACGCGGCCGTCAGGCCGCTCGTCAGGCCGGACTCGGTTCCGGGCCGCCCAAAAGTGGCTTGCGCCGCGGCTCGATCACCGGTGTCGGGATGACCACCGGCGGGATCGGCGGAACGAGCGGCACGCCGCTGGTCCGCGGTGGCAACGCTTCGCCACGCGC
>JBBQFW010000207.1:0-6991 GCA_038322445.1 Gemmatimonadales bacterium | reverse complement strand
ATGAAGTACTTCTCCACGTCGGCGTCGGTGTCCTTGTCGAAGGTGATCGTGCCGCCGCCGACGATCTGGAACCCCGCCGCCTGGACCTTCTCCCGCCACTCCGCGAGCTCGGCCGGCGTCTTGTCGTAGGGCACGTGCACCGACTTGAAGTTCACGTACGGCGTGCGGAGGGTCTTGATCATCTCGAGCGCCTTGTCCAGCGGGAAATCGCGGAGCGAGTAGCTGGCAACGCCGAGCTTGATGGCCGTGGCGGCGGAGGCCTCACCGCGCGGACTGACGCGCGTGGACGAGGCCGCTCGCAGCAGCGACGGCGCTGAGCCGACGCCGAGGGCCGCACCGGCCACGCTGGCGGCGGCGGTGGTGAGGAAGGAGCGGCGCGGGAGGGACGATTCGGTCATGGTGGGAAGTCGGGAATGCGCTCCGCGGAGCCCGGAACGTGAGGCGACGCCCGTGGGCATCAGGCATTTGTTCTTTAGGCGAGCAAATTACGAGGCGGACGCTGACGCAACCAGAGGCATTTCAGTTGCCCTTTCCGCATCCGTATCACATCATCGATCCCGAGGTGCGTGCTGCGCCCCGTCTCCCCACCCAGTCGCGAGGCAAGGGCCATCATGAATACGCGCCGCCGTCTCCGTTCGTTCGTCGCTGGAAACGCCCTCGCCTGTTCCGTTGGCGCGCTGGCCGGGTGCCATTCCCAGCCCGGCGGACCCGTCCTTCCCGAGCCGAAGCAGGGCGACGTCAACGTCGCGTACGGTTCACAGCAGCGCCGGGACGTGAATGGCGCGGTCGATCACGCCGATGGCGACAAGATGCTGGCCGCCAACCCGCGCACCGTGTCCGACATGCTCGTTGGCCGCTTCCCGGGCGTCGAGGTGACCCCGACGTCGAACGGCCGCGTATCGATCCGCATTCGCGGCGCACACAGCGTGAAGGGCAACCAGGAGCCTCTCCTGGTACTCGATGGCGTGCCGCAGAACGGCGGGAACACCCTCACAGACCTCGATCCGCACGACATCGCCTCCATCGACGTCCTCAAGGATGCTGCCTCGACGTCGGCGTACGGCTCGCGCGGCGCGAATGGCGTGATCCTGATCGCCACCCGCCGGGGACCCTGAAGCGCGCGCCGAATCACTTCGGCGCGCCCACTCCCGTTTCGAGCACCACGACCGACGCCAGCGAGCTCGGCGCCACCGCCGGCAACCGCACCACAAATTCGTCGCCAACCTGGTCGATCGCGAGCGGCTTGCCATCCGCGAGGAGGTGTGCACCCGTCGGCCGCGCGGTGATGCCCGTGAGCGTCAGGCGCGCATCCCTCGGCCAGTCGAACACCATCGCGTACACGCGGCCCGGTTTCGTCGTATAGCGTCCCCACGCGGGAGCCGCGACCGGGCTTGCCGACGTCGCGTAAATGGCCTCGCCATTCGCACGCATCCACTTGCCCATCTCCCGCAGGCGCGCCACGCTCTCGGTCGGGATCTGCCCCTGCGACGTGGGGCCGACATTCAGCAGGAAGTTGCCGCCCTTCGACGCAATGTCGATCATCGTGCGCAGCAGCGTCCGCGTGTCCTTCCATCCGTCGTCATACGACTTGTAGCCCCACGTGTCGTTCATCGTCATGCACGTTTCCCAATCGACCCCGGGCAATCCGGTGGCCGGCACGAGTTGCTCGGGCGTGCCGAAGTCGCCCACGCCGGTGCCCGGTGCGGCGAAGCCGTTGATGCCCTGCCGCGTATGTCCCACGCGGTTGTTGATGATCAGGCTCGGCTTGATCGTATGCAGCCAGTCGTAGAGCGCGCGCCCCTGCTCGTCGCTCCAGTCGGCGATCCACTCGCCATCGAACCAGAGGACGTCGATGTTCGGATACTGCGTGAGCAACTCCTTGAGCTGCGGCTTCATGTACGTCTCGACGTACCGGCCGAAGTTCGGGTTCTTCCAGGTGCTCGAGTTGTAGCCCGGCGTGTTCGGCGCCTGCGCATCGGGGTGGTGCCAGTCCATGATGGAGTAGTACACCCCGAAGCGCATGCCCTGAGCCTGCGCGGCCGCCGCCAGTGCCTTGATGACGTCGCGATGATAGGGCGACGCGTCGACCATGTCGTAGCTCGACACCTTCGAGTTGAAGAGCGCGAAGCCGTCGTGGTGCTTGGACGTGATGATGATGTACTTCATCCCCGCGTCCTTCGCGGTGCGCACCCATTCGTTGGCGTCGTACTTCACCGGGTTGAACGCGCGAACGAACTGCTCGTACTCGTTCACTGGCACCTTGGCGCGGCTCATGATCCACTCGCCGATGTCCGGGATGCGCTCGCCGTGGTACATGCCGGCGGGCACCGAGTACGCGCCCCAGTGGATGAACATCCCGAACTGGGCATCGCGCCACCACGCCATCCGCGCATCCTTCTGCGCCGCGCCCTCGGTTCGCGGTGCCTGCGCGGCAACACCGGTGGTTGCGCAGGCGGCGAGGAGCGCGCCCGCAAGAATCCGCTGAACGTACGATGAGCGACCCAGATTCATCCGTCGACAGAGCCTCGGCTGGCGGTCCATGTTGGTGCGGCAATCCGCTCGCCGCGCCCTATGCTAACAGTCGGGGCACTGTGCGGCCATATGGGAAGAGACGTCGCCCGGCGCGAGCCCGCGAGGCACCTTTCATTCGTCGACCGGTACCACGTCGCACATTGCATCGCGTCGACCATGACCACTGGCTTTCTCACCGAGCAGGACCGATGAATCGTCGTACCGCCCTCCGCTGCGCCATCGCGCTCACGCTCACGTTCGGATGGGCGTGCGGATCCGACACGGCCACCGCGCCCGTGGTCGTCACCTCCGTCGCCGGCACGTGGACCCTCACGACCGTGGACGCGAAGCCGCTGCCGTATGTCGTCAGTGCCAGCGATCCAAAGCTGGAGGTGATCGCCAAGAGTTACGTGATCAGTGCGGCCGGGACATTCACGACCAGCTTCACCTTGCGTGCAACCGAGCTCGATGGAAGCATGAGTACGGGAAGCACGTCCGACTCGGGTACGCTGACCCTGGCCAACAACATCGTCACGTTCACCAACAAGAGCGACAACACCATGATCATCGCGACGGTGACGTCGACGACGATGACGATCAATGCGGGCGCGGCGCAGGTGTTCACGAGGCAGTAGTTCGTTCGTCGGCGAAGGCGAATCGGGCGCCGCGGAGATCCGCGGCGCCCGATGTCGTTCACCTCATGGCGACGATCAGTAGCAGGGATTCTGCTTGATGCCGCCGGTGGAGAGCAGGATTTCGGCGGTGGGAATCGGACGCAGCATATGACAGTCCTTCACGTTCGGCGCGCCGCCCGGATTGTACTTCTGCACACGCTCAACGAGCTTCTTGGTGCGCGTGAGGTCGAACCAGCGCGTCGTCTCCCCGGTGAGCTCGCGAGCGCGCTCGTCGAGGATGAAATCGATGCTCAGGTCCGCCGCGGTGATCTGCATTTCGGCGGCGCGGCCCGGCTTCGCGGCACGCGTACGGATGATGTTGATGTTCGCCGCCGCCTGGGCCAGCTTGCCCTGGTTGAACTGCGCTTCGGCGAGCATCAGGTACGTGTTCGCGAGGCGCATCAGGGGATGGTCGCGTTGCCCGTCTTCCTGGTTCGTCGAGGTGCGCGACGGGTCGAGGTACTTGTTCAACACCGGGAAGATCGCGTCGTTGTAGTCTGACGGCGCGTACATCTTGTACTTCACGGCCTTGCGGTCGGCCACCGTGAGTTCGCGCGACGGGAAGAAGATCGTCGTGTCGCCAAGGTTGTACTTCGGGTTGATGACCGTACCGTCGCCCAGCTTGTAGCCCGTATTGTTGGGATTGTTCGCGACCCACGCCACCCTGAAGAGATCCTGGTAGCGCTGATCCGCTGTGGTGTTGTTATTCGTGCCCGGGGTGTTCCAGAGGCCAAGCAGCCACGTGGTGGGACGAAAGCGCTTGAAGGGGCGGTCGCCGGGAATGTCGCGCAGCATGCCGGGTTCCTGGTCATACGGAAAGCCGAAGTACAGGTGCAGCTTGTTGCCGTAGCCGACATTACTCTGGCTCGATACACCAGCCGCGCCGTTCGTAATGGGATCCGCGGTGTACTGGATGGCCCAGACGACCTCGGAGTTGACCTCGTTGCCGAAGTCCCAGTTCAGCTTCTCCGTGGCGAGCAGCTTGAATCGCGGGTTGTCCACCACAGCCTGCGCTTCCGTTTCCGACTTCGCCATGTCGCCCGGTGCATTCCGCGTGAGGTACACCTCGGCAAGCAGGTGTTGTGCAGCGGGCTTGTCCGCACGGCCGTACTGAGCGGCCTTGGCGGGAAGCGCCGCTTCTGCCGCGATGAGGTCGGAGATAATCAGGTCGTAGACCTTTGAGGCGGGGTCACGGACGGTCGCCGTGAGGACGCCCGCCGTTGGCGTCGTGTAGAGCGGAACGTCGCCATAGGTGCGCACGAGGGTGAAGTAGTAGAGCGCACGCAGGAACTGCGCTTCACCCACGCGAATGGCAAGCGTTGCCGCCGGCAGGTTGGCCGTCTTCGCGACGTCGATCACGGTGTTGGCTGTGTTGACGCCGGCGAAGAAATCGGTCCACGTCAGCCGGATGAAGTCCACGTCGCCGTTCAACGACGACGTGTAGTCATTGAAGAACTTGTAGCCGCCGTCGGCACCCTTCTGGAACTCGTCGGTGCCGAAGACCGTCATTGTCGAGCCGCGCTCGAGGGCCCAGAAGGACCGGAGCGGGAGGTACATGGCATTCACGGCCGCCTCGAAGCCGGCGGGCGTGGAGTAATACGCGCTCGTGATGCCGGTGATCGGGGTCTCTTTCAGGTCAACGCAGCTCGCCGCGCCGCCCAGGCACAGGACGGCGAGGGGCGCGAGAAGCCTGCGAGTCATGGAATGAGTCATGATGGATGTGGGAGTCATCATCTATTAGAAGCCGAAGCTCCCGCCGAGGAGGAACGTGCGGAACGAGGGGACGCCTGAGCCCGTCTGGCTCTCCGGATCAAGCACGTTCGCGCTCGTGAACAGGAAGGGATCCTGCGCCGTGACGTAAAGGCGCATGGAGTTGGCGCCAACCCTGGAGACAAACCGCGCCGGCACCGTGCCGCCGAGGGTGATGTTGCGAATCTTCACGAACGAACCGTCCTGGTAGCCGCGGGAATCATTGAAGTACGGGCTCTCCGTGTTCTTGTCCGGTCGCGGCGTGGTATTGCTGGGGTTCGTGGGCGTCCAGAAGTCCTCGGCGATGCTGTTGTAGCGACCCGCAAGCGAGGCGCCGCGAATCAGGTCGTTGCGGAGCATGAAGTTCTGGCGCGTGATCGCCTGGACGGACAGGTCAATGCCGCGGTAATCGACGCGCGAGCTGAGACCGCCGGTCCACACCGGATAGGTGTTGCCGAGGATGACCTTGTCGTCCGTATTGAACTTGCCGTCAGGCAACCCGGTGAGGTTTCCCTGCGCATCGCGACCGTTGGTGTCCTCGATCCTGATTTCGCCAGGCTTGCGGCCGAAGCTGGCGGCGAGCGCCGCGTCGGCGGTCTGCCAGATGCCGGCGAACTTGTAGTCACGGTACAGCGAGTTGCCGCCGCCGTTGATCGGGTAGCCGATGTACCAGTTGTTGCCGGGATCATCCACGGCACCGCCGTTCAGCGACACAATCTCGTTCTTGTTGTGCGCGAACGTGATGTCGTTCGTCCAGCGCAGGCCGTGCCAGCCGTCGAGCGTGATGGCCGAAAGCGCGAGCTCGACGCCGGTGTTGCGCGTGGCGCCCACGTTCTGCGTGATGGACGAGTAGCCCGTGGAGGGTGGCAACGCACGATCGAGCAGCAAGTCCGTCGTGTTCGCGCGATAATAGTCGAGCGAACCGGACAGCCGTCCGTCGAGGAAGCCGAAGTCCGCACCACCATCAAACGTCGCCGTCTTTTCCCAGCGCAGGTCGGGATTGGACAGTGAGCCCGGCTGGTAACCGAATGCCGCGGTGGAGCCGTAGGCGTACGCCGTGCGGTCGAGCGAGCCCTGGGTCTGGTAGGGGTTGACCGAGGTGTTTCCGGTGGTGCCGTACGAGCCACGCAGCTTCAGGCTGCTGACCGGGCCAAACCGCTGGCCAGCCGCGTCGTCGAGCACGCGCCAACCCAGGGCAACGGACGGGAACGTGGCGAACTTGTTGCCTTCCGCCAGACGCGACGACCCATCGACGCGGGTCGTGACGGTGAGCAGATACTTGTCGAGCAGCGTGTAGTTCAGGCGGGCCATGTAGGACTGGAGGGCCCACTGCGAAATCTGGCTGCTCAGGCCGGAGACAATCGCGCCGGCACCCAGGTTGAAGTACGAGGCGGACTCGTACGGCAGGTTCTGCGACGCGCCGAAATTCTCCTCGAAGCTCTGCTTTTCAACGGAGTACAGCAGCGTGGCATCGACCTTGTGCGCGCTGCCGAGGTTCTTCTTGTAGGTGAGGATGTTGTCGAGCGTGTAGTCCAGGGTCTTCTGGTCACGAATGGACTCGTCGGTACCGGCGCCCTGCTTGCTCTGCGTCTGCGCACCGATGAACTGGCCGTTGCGGTTGAAGGTGAAGTCCGGGCCGAAATTGGCACGGTAGTCGAGCCCTTCCGCGAGGTTCACGGTGGCGAACAGCGTCCCGAAGACGCGGGTGCGGAGGTTATCGTTGCGCCAGTTCGCGATGTCGGAGAGCGGGTTATCGCGCTGGGCGTCAGCCGTGGGCTTGAATACGACGTTGCCAAGGCTGTCGTACGGGAGGCTGAGGGGTGTGTCGGACAGTGCTTCGCCGTAGAGGCCGTCGCCGCGACCAAGCGCCTGAAAGCTGCGAACCAGAAGGGCGGAGCCGCCGGCGCGGAAGCGGTTGGTGGCCTGACCTTCGTAGTTCACGCGCATGCTCTTGCGGTCGTAGTCCTGCGAGATCGTGGTGCCGATCTGCTTCAGCAGGTTGCCGCTGACCGCGAACTGGTTGCGATCGTTGCCGCCGGTGATCGAGAGCTGGTGAC
>JBBQFW010000206.1:0-7036 GCA_038322445.1 Gemmatimonadales bacterium | reverse complement strand
CTATCGCTCAGCGTCCTTGGTGAACGCGCTGGTCGCCGGATTGAGCGGATCCGCTTCGACATTCGCGAGGCCGCTCCTCCGCACAAAAACGATCACAGCGGCGAGGAGGAGCGCCCAGAGGCAGATCAGCACCTCGCTCTGCAGCAGCGCGCGCACGGCCATGCTCGGCCAGTCGTGAAAATCCGCGCGAGCCGTCCCTTCCGGCTCCCGGTGCAAGGCGATGAGCAACAGGCTGGTCGACATCTCGCCCACGACTTCCACGAGTGCGAACAGTGGCGCTCGCCAGCCCCACGACCGGACGGGAAAATTTGCGAGATGCGCGGTCGTCATCCCGAGCACCAGGAGCGTGCCTGCCACGACGATGACGCCGTAATAGATCCAGCTCGCGTGCCAATACGTGAACGAGAGCGCCCGTAGTAGGCGGGCCACGACGCCGGTGATCAGCGCCATCTCGGGGAGGGAGAGCGACAGCCGGCGGAACGCCGCCGGCTCCTCCATGCGCCATTCGATCGTGGTTTGCGGGAAGAACGAGGGCACTCGATTCACCTCAACCGGGGATGCGAGCAGCGCGCTCACCGGGAATGTACGGCGTCCCTCGCATCACCGCGATGAGCGCTTCCTCGATCTTGTCGAAAGAGAACGGCTTCGTGAGCACTGGTTGACGCGCCACACTGCCCCGCGACAGTGGAGTGACGACGTCGCCGGTGATGAAGACGGTTCTGGCAGCGAGACCCGGCCGCTCGCTGCGAAGATGCTCATGAAATGCATAGCCGTCCATGCCCGGCATGCGGAGATCACAGACCACGGCATCAACGCCGCTGGTGCGCGCCGCCTCGAGCGCGGACACTCCGTCCGACGCGACTATCACACTGAAGCCTCGCATGGCCCCGAATGCCTCCATGCCGCTCCGCAGCGACGGCTCGTCGTCCACGAAGAGGAGACGAATTCCGGCGAGCGGCGAGCGCAGCGTGAACGAGGCCACGTCGTTGTCGACGCCAGCCTCGCTGGGCCGAGACGAGACCGACGGGAGCGTGACGCGAAATACTGTTCCGGTGCTGCTCGTCTCCACCACTTCAATTGTCCCACCGTGTGCCGTAACGATGCCGTAGCTGACGCTGAGCCCGAGCCCAGTGCCTTCGCCCTCGCTCTTCGTGGTGAAGAAGGGCTCGAAGATGTGCGCGCGCGCCTCCGGGGAAATTCCGGTGCCGCCGTCGGTGACGTCGAGCTGGACGGCGCCATCGATCACGCACGTACGCACCCGCAGTTCACCGCCACCAACGGCGGTCATGGCCTGCACGGCATTCGTCATCAGGTTGAGGCAGACCTGCTGCAGTTGCCGCGCATCACCCATGACCGAGGGAAGATCCTCGAGCAGGTCGGTTTCGACACGAACCCCCGCTTCGGCGAACTGGTACTGTCGCATGCGGATGGTGCGGCTCACTACGCCGTTGATGTCGAGCGGCTCGCGATGCGGCTCGCTCCGGCGAGCAAATGCGAGCAGATCCTTCACCACCTGACTGGCGCGCGTGGTCTCGGTACGAATGACGTCGATGGACTCGCGTTGCGACGGGGTGAGGGTCGTCTCGCGCAGGAGCAGTTGCGCGAACGCGCTGATACTGCTGAGCGGATTGTTGACCTCGTGCGCGACGCCGGCCACCAGCTCGCCAACCGCGGCAAGGCGGTCGGACTCCATGAGCCGGAGCCGGAGCTCGCGATCGTGAGTCATGTCTCGTCCGATGAGGAGTACACTCGGCGGATCGGCCTCGGGAAGGCGGCTGGCCGCCAGTGCGACGACGCGCGTGTTCCCGCCGGGCAAGGTGACCTGCACCTCCACGCGCGCGGGTGTGCCGCCGAACGCGGTCGCCAGCGCCTCCTCGAGCGTAATGCGATCCACGGGGAGGAGCAGCTCCAGCAGTTGTTGTCCGATGATCTGATGCGGCTCCAGCCCGAACACCTCGCGCACGGCATCATTGGCCTCCCTGATGCGTCCCGTTGGATGCAGCACCGTGAGCACGGCGTCCGGGGCCGCGCGAAAGAGGGTGCGGAAGCGCCACTCTGCCTGCTTCATCGTCTGGAAGAGTTCTGCGTTCGCGAGCGCAACGGAGAGGAGGTCGGCCATGGCCTCTACGCGCTCGAGCTCGAGTGGCGAGAAGGCATGGACGCGTGACGACACGATGGTGACGGCGCCGATGCGCTCGCCACGGCGCTGCACCGGCACGATGGCCATGCCGCGGATCGCGTCGCCACCTGCCGCATCCCACTCGGTGCTGACCTGCTCACGATGTTCGTGCACGTCGGAGACGCACCATGTTCCTCCCGAGCGGATGATGCGGCCCATGGCCGTACCTGCGAGGGGAAAGCGCATCCCCGACATAGCGCCGAGGGTGCCGCTCGACGCGGCCATCTCGACGAGTCCATTGTCGAGGAGCAATCCGAGTGCGGCGCCGTCGGCCTGCGCGACGTCGGCAGCCGCCTCGAGAAACCGGTCGAGCACTCGCCGGGGATCCAGCTCCAGGGTGATCTGCTGACCGAGCCACCACATGCGATGGAGGACGCGCTGCGCATCGTCGAGCTCGAGCGTGCGCTGGACCACGCGCTCTTCGAGTGAGGCCTTCATGCGCTGCTCCGCGCTGACGCGCCGTTCGAGCGCCTCGGCGGCGAGTCGCTCGGCCGACAGGGCGAAGCTGCCGTAGACGGCGAGCAACGCGTTGAGCGCGGCTATCGCCACCGCAAGCTCGAGGCTCGAGACGTTCTGGAGGGCGGACGAGATCGCTGGCGCTGGCGCGGCAAGCGTCCACAGCTCGTCGAATCCGATGAGCATCGCCAGTGCGGCGAAGGCGCCGAAGGTCACCTGCACAATGCCGTGAGCGCCGCGCGCAATGGACAGGGCGGCGATCGCGAAGGCTGTGCACGCGAGGATGAGCGTGGCGCCGAGTGCCGGCGAGGTGGCCTGCCATGGAGCGAAGAGCAGTGCGCCGAAGAGGACGACGCACGCCAGTTGTGAGCACGCGATCAGGCGCGAGGTCAGCGTCACCGGGGCAAGCGACGCAGGCTTCATCGGCGGATCACCGACTCGCCGTGACGCGGCGGCGTCGCCGCCCGGGAGGTCACCGAATGCGCGTCCCGATGCGTCCCCACCTGATGTCGGTGATGAACGGCAGGGGGCGATCCGTTTCGTCTCCGCTGCGATACGAGTAGTACACGAAGCTTGGCCGCCCGCGAACGTTCTCGCGCGGGACGATGCCCCAGAAGCGGCTGTCCTTGGACTCGTAGCGGTTGTCGCCCATCATGAAATAATGCCCCACGGGGATCACGAGCGGTCCCCAGTTGTCGAGCTGCGGTTGCGCGGGCGCCGCGCCGAAACGCGATTGCTTCAGCTCGTACTGGTGCTGCCACTGGAAGAGCGGATCAATGTCCGTCGGCTGCACGCCACGCGGCGAAGGACGGCTGACGATGCCGAAGCCCTGCCGCTGCGCGATGCCATTCACGTGGAGCAGCCCGGCGCGCATGTAGAGGGTGTCACCGGGCATCCCGACCATGCGCTTGACCAGCGTGGGCGTGGGGTCACTGCCGCGCGCGGCTTCATCCGCCTGATAGGGTGAGACGAAGACGATGACCTCACCACGCTTCGGCTCACTGAACGATGGCAGGTGCGCGTTGGTGAAGGGGATATGGGGCCCATAGACGGCCTTGTTCACGAACAACCAATCCCCGATGAGCAGCGTGGGAATCATGGATCCCGACGGAATGCGATACGCCGCGATGAGGAAGGTGTTGATGACCAGGTAGATGAGAATCGCGCCTGCGAGAGACTTGATGTTCTCCCAGAGGGCGTGAAAGTGCGAGCCGCGAGCGGCTTTCTTGCCGCGAGCATTCGCGACGACATTTGCGGCCATGGACGACGATCGGAGGAAAGAGTGTAAGGCGACGTGTGAAATCTTGCCTCGTTCCGACGGCAGGCAAGGGTTTTGGGGTGTCCTGTCGGATGCGGCAAGGGGCGCACCGACGAATCGGCGCGCCCCCTGACCGGACTCGAGAGGAAATCCGAACTACTTCAGGTGCTTGTTGACGAGCTTGGTCATCTCGAACATCGAGACGCTGGCCTTGCCGCCGAATACCGGCTTCAGGTTCTCGTCGGCGTTGATCTGGCGACGGTTCTTGGCGTCCTGGAGGCCCTTCCGCTTGATGTACGCCCAGAGCTTCTTCGTGACCTCCGTGCGCGGCAGCGGTGCCGTTCCGACGACGGTACCGAGCTGCGCACTCGGTGTCATCGGCTTCATGAATGCAGCATTGGGGACGCGCTTGGCGCCGCTCTTCTTCGCGGTCTTCTTCGTCGCCGCCTTCTTGGCGCCGCCCTTCGTCGCCGCAGACTTCTTCGCGGGTGCCTTCTTCGCGGGTGCCTTTTTCGCTGCGCCCTTTTTCGCTGCCGATTTCTTCGCGGCCATGCTCGTCTCCTGGGATAATGAACAGGTTCTCGCTATGAGCGAAACGCTGTACGACGGGGCGCAAGATACAGTGCCTCATGCCCCGCGCAATAGGGAAAGTGAATGATTTCCCTATGGAAATGCGCGATTTCTCCTCTGGGAGGTGTCCGAACTCATAGTCGGCGCACCAGCCAGTCGGCCATTACGCCAAGGAAATCACGTCGCACACGATACGAGGGCAGCCGACCGTAGCCCATGAAATCACCCGATGGATCCTCGAGCATGAGGTGGTTCATCCGGGGAAACGTGCGCACGCTCACATCGCGATTCCCGCCGGCACGAAGCGCAGCAGCCAGCAGCGGTGCCTGCGCGAGCGAGACCTGCTGGTCGGTTTCTCCCTGCAGAATGAGCGTCGGCACCGTCACGTGCCGAGCGACGGCGAGGGGATCGTGGTTGACGAAGTAGTTGATCCAGCCCGGTTGCGCGTAGACGACTTCTGCCTCGCGCTCGCGCGCGGTGAAGAGTGAATCGCGGATGGCGGGAGGAATGGAGGCATCGTGCTCGATCGCGTAGCGGCGCTGTTCGGACGCGATGGCCCGACCACTCATGGCGGGAGCGGCAACGAGCACGAGCGCGCGCAGCGTGGAATCCGTCACGGCAATCATGGGCGCGATCATGCCGCCCTCACTGTGCCCCACGAGTGCGATGCGTGCCGGGTCCACATCCGGTCGCGCGCGAAGGAACGCGATCGCCGCGCGAATGTCGTCGGCGAAGTCCGCTGATGTTGCGCCGGCGGGGCCGGCCGACGAGCCACCAATCCCGCGGTCATCCATGCGGAGGACGGTGATGCCACGCCGCGACAGCGTGTCGGCGATCTCGCGGAATGGCTGGTAGGGCCCCAGTGATGGAATGGCCTCGTCACGATCCTGCGCCCCTGACCCTGTGATGAGGACAACCGCGGGCAGGCGAGGTGCGGGGCGATGAGCCGGGATTGTCAGCGTTCCCGCGAGGGTAATGCCGGCGGGCGTGTGGATGGTGACCTGCTCGGCCTCGTAGGGCGCGTCAGCAGGGGCATTGTACGACGCCACCACGGGTGTCCAGGCCGCAAGGGGCGAGTCGCCGGGCAATCGGTCGAACCAGGCTCCCTGCGACGGAACGACGCCGCCGAGCATGCGGCCAACGGCGTCGGTGTGAACGCGGATGTCGGTGGTGCCGATGGCAAGCGATGCCGAGTCCGCACCGACGCGCGTGACGCGCACCGGTATGCTCTGTCCGGGTGCGAGGAGCAACGGAACGATCACCGTATCGCGTCCGTCGACGCGCGCCCTTCGCAGGATGAGCTCGAGCGTGAGGCCGGACAGATTGTTGTATGGAATGGCGCCGCGGGGGAAGCCGACGTGCTGATGGCGCGCCGGTGCGCCCGGCGCGGCGTCGATGATCACGTCCGCGCTGTCACCGGCGACGGTGAGCACCGAGTGAACCTGCGCGCTGTCTCCGCGTGGGCCGGCTCCCACGGTGATGTCGAGTGCCTCGACATCGAACGCCGGTGAAAACGTGATCGTGCGCCGGATCCTGAGGAGCGGGGTGCGGTAGCGCAGGTCGCCCTCGAAATGTCCAGGGCTGAGCGACGCCGTTTCGACTGCCAGCGTATCGCGTCCCAGTCGCACGAGATACACGGCGCGCTCGGCCTCCTGAGCGCTGAGGCGTGTGGACGTGCCAAGCAGCAGGGTAGCAAGGCATAGGCGCCGTGCGGAACTCATGTCCTGTTCTCCCGGCGGAACGTGAGGTACGAGTAGACGGCGGGCGCAACGAGTGCGGCAGCGACGGCGGTGATGATGACCACTTCGAGCGCTCGGGTGGGAGCGAGTGCGGCGGCAAGGAGCATCACGACGCCGGCACCCGTCATCGTGTATCCGGCGAGCCGCTGCGTGCGCGCCCAGACGCGGTCGTTGGACAGTGTCCATGGCGTTCGGATGCCGAACGTGAAATTCGAGCGTGCGCGCGGCATCACGTTGCCGATGACGACGAACATCGCGCCCATGATGGCGGGCGCGAACCGCGTGACCGGCACGGGATATCCGAGGCCAATGGCGAGAAGGACGATGTGCATCACGAACACGGGGATGAGCAGTGCCGCGACGACGATGTCGTAGGCGGCGCCGAACCGCTCGTAGTTCTCTCGACGCGGATCGATGGTGGGGGCCACGCGCAGCATCCCCCAGGCGAACAGCAGGATGACCGGGGTGATGAACGCGCCGACGGGGCGTGGCATCCATCCGGTCGGGTTGCCCGCGAGGTCCCAGTGGATCGTGATCTGTTCCGGCAACCGGTTGTAGACCGTGACCGAACAGGCCGCCGCGAGGAGCGCCAGCCCGATGGGATACCAGCGTTTCAGGTGTTCATTCATCAGCCCCTCCTGATTGGAGCCATGACATGAGGTGTTCCACGACGTCCTGGAGCACGCTCGTATTGAGCTCGTAGACGATCTGTTGTCCGACGCGTGTGGAGAGGACCAGGTTCGCGTCGCGGAGCACTGCGAGGTGGCGGGACACGGTTGGCCAGGCGGCGTCGAAGTGCTGGGCGATCTCGCCGGACGTGCGGGGTCCGTGCTT
>JBBQFW010000205.1:0-7114 GCA_038322445.1 Gemmatimonadales bacterium | reverse complement strand
ATCGCTGGCGCGCGGCGCGTGCGCCAGCCTACGCGAGAGCGGGATCACGAACTGCGGCGCCCCCGATCTTGCCGCGGCGCATCGCCGCCGCTTTCCGCACTCGCTTGAGGGTGCTCCTTCCTGGCGCCGAGCTTCTAACCTTTCGGGAATCACGGCGCTGCCCATTGCGGCCGATACTGCCAGGCGGACATACCTTCTCATGCACGCGAAAGGCCATCCATTGCGCTCGTCGTCGGTGCCGATCGAAATTCCGGCGCGTCCGCGCTCACAGGGACTACACTCGGAGCCCACGGATCGATAGCATGAGGATATGCCTGAGTTCAGCCGCATCTTCGGGATAATTGTCCGCATGTTCAGCGAGTCGGGCGGGCCCGTATCACATCACGCAATGCCACGCCTGTTGGCAGGATGACGCATGGCCGCAACGACGAGAGGGCGGGGCGCGTGAGTACGCAGTCATCGGCCCCAGCACTCCGTGCACTCCTGCTCGGCTTCGCGCTGTCCCCGGGCCTCGCTTCCGCCCAGACGTCCAGTGCAACGCCGCTGCTCTGGTACCGGCAGCCAGCGAAGGTCTGGAACGACGCACTCCCCGTCGGCAACGGCCGGCTCGGCGCCATGGTCTACGGCGGAGCGGCTGACGAGCATCTCCAGCTGAACGAGGAGACACTCTGGTCCGGCGGGCCGTACGATCCCGTCGTGAAGGGCGCGTACAAGGCGCTTCCCGAAATTCGCCGCCTGCTGTTTGCCGGTGACATCCCGCGCGCGCACGACCTGTTCGGACGCACGATGATGGGCGTCCCCTACGAGCAGATGAAGTACCAGCCGCTGGGCGACCTGCTGCTGCACTTTCCGGGGCACGAACGCGCCACCAACTATCGCCGGGAACTCGATCTCGACCAGGCCATCGCGCGCGTGAGCTACATGGTGGATGGTGTGACGTTCACCCGCGAGGTCTTCTCGAGCGCCGTTGATCAGGTGCTCATAATGCGCATCAGTGCCGACAGGCCCGGTGCTATTGCGTTTACCGCCAACTTGCACGGCGTCCGCAATCAGGCGCATTCCAACTACGGAACAGACTACTTCCAGATGGACGGCGTGGCGCCTGATGGCCTCCGTCTTGCTGGCAAGAACTCCGATTACCTAGGAATCGCTGGGCGGCTTACGTACGAGGCGCGCGTGGTGGCGCGCGCGGAGGGAGGGGCGGTAACCGTGGATTACCGCACGCTAAGCGTCACCGGGGCCAATGCCGTGACGCTCGTGCTCGCGGCCAACACCAGCTTCGTCAACTATCACGACGTGAGTGGCCATCCCGCTGAGCGCGTGCAGGCAACCATGGCGCGCGCCCTCGCGCGCGACTTCGCCGCGCTCCGCGCCGATCACGTGGCCGAGCATCGCGCGTGGTTTCGGCGCGTGCAGCTTTCGCTGGGCGGCACGCCGGCCGAGGTAGTCTCACTGCCGACGGATGAACGGATCAAGCGATTCGCGACCGCCGCCGATCCCGACCTCGCGGCCCTCTACTACCAGTTCGGTCGCTACCTGCTCATTGCCAGCTCTCGGCCCGGAACCGAAGCTGCAAACCTCCAGGGCATCTGGAACGACAACTCCAATCCATGGTGGGACGCCAAGTACACCATCAACATCAACATTCCCATGAACTACTGGCCGGCCGAGAGTGGCAATCTTGGTGAGCTCGTGGGTCCGCTGGAGAAGTTGGTACGCGAGGTGGCCGACGTCGGTCGTGAAACAGCGCGCGAACATTGGGGCGCGAGAGGCTGGGTGGTGCACCAGAACACCGACCTCTGGCGCGCCACCGCACCCATGGATGGCCCGTCGTGGGGCGCGTGGCCGGTTGGCGGCGCGTGGTTGATGACGGCGCTCTGGGAGCACTACCGCTTCTCCGGCGACGACGCCGACCTCCGCGCCATCTATCCGTTGCTGCGCGACCAGACCCGCTTTCTCCTCGACATTCTCGTGCCGCATCCCATGAAGGGGTGGCTCGTGACGGCACCGTCCAACTCACCGGAGAACTATCCGGGGTGGCCCGGCAACGGCGCGTTCTTCGACGAGGTGAGCGGCATCGAGCTCACCGCGTACACGATGACCGCGGGCCCCACGATGGACACGCAGATCATTCGCGAGGTCTTCCGCGAATTCGAGGACGCGTCCACGCGAGTTGGCGCCGACAGCGCGATGCGCGACGAAACACGCCGCGCTCGGCTTCGTCTTGCGCCCGAGCAGATCGGCAAGCACGGACAGTTGCAGGAGTGGCTGGACGACTGGGACGACATTGAACCGCAGCACCGACACCTGTCGCCACTGTGGGGACTCTACCCGGGACGCGAGATCACGCCGGAGGGAACGCCAGCGCTCGCCGCTGCGGCGGCGGTGACGCTCGCGCGCCGGGGCACGGGCGGGTGCGGTTGGTCGTATGGTTGGAAGATGGGACTCCAGGCGAGGCTGTACGACGGACAGAAGTCGCTCGACCAGTTCCGCGCGCTGCTCACGCGATCGTCGTTGCCGAATCTCTTTTCGCTGTGCGGCAAAGCGCTCCAGATCGACGCGAACCTCGGCGCGGCGTCGTCGATCGCGGAGATGCTCGTGCAGTCGCATCAGGAAGTGATGCATCTCCTGCCGGCACTGCCCGCCGAGTGGTCGAGCGGGTCGGTACATGGGTTGCGAGCGCGCGGCGGCTACGTGGTGGATCTCGACTGGTCAGGCGGTGCACTCCGCCGCGCGGTGATTCACGCGAGCCGTGCGACACGATGCGTGGTTCTGGCGCGCGGCCTCTCGACCGTGACGCTCGACGGTCGCGCCGTGAGCCTGAAACGCCGTGCGCCGGACACTGTTGCTTTCGATGTGGTGGCGGGCGGTGTGTACGAGCTTCGGTGACTCCATGAAGCCGAAGTACGCGCGAGATCCCGTCTAGCGACCCGGCTTGCTGGACGGCGGGACCATCCCGTTCATCCGCAGGTACGTGATGAGGTTGCCATAATGCTCACCATCATGCGTGGCGTTCATCATCAACGCGTAGAGCCGTGAATGCTGCTCGCCAAACACGTCGACACTCATCGCCGCGGTGGCATCGGTCTGCGTATACGCACGCTCGCACGCCACGTTGGACTGCTTGAGCGCGGCGATCAACTCCGTCTTTGACTTGGCGGTCACCGCGTCTTCGGCGGGCGGCTTCTCGCCGAGGGCAATGGCGCAGAACATCGACTGCGAGCCGGCGAGATGTGCGAACAGCTCACCGAACGAGCGCACGTCGGGGGTAGGCTTGTACGCGTATTTGCTTTCGGGAACGTCGATGGCGGTTTCGAGGACGTATCCGCTCAGGCTCTTCCATTGCGCGCGGATGTCAGCGACGGGGGACGGGCTGGCAGCGGCTGCCCTGGGCGCACCGGTCTGCGCGACGGATTGTGCCAGCGCGGGCGATGCGACGGCGGCGACGGCGGCGAGTACCAGGAGGGACGGCGAGCGCATATGAGGCGGGGTGAGAGTGTCGGCGCCTGGAAAGTGTCCAACCTGAAACTCGTCATTCCCGCGTGCGCGGGAATGACGAACGTAGCTCGTGGCACGGTTTCAGGATGGCAACGAGATTATAGCGCGAGACGCCGATTCGAAAAGGGGTGAAACCTGGCGGTCACGTACGGAGAGGTCACATCGTATTGTCGAGCGACGGCTCACGGGTTGGCCGTGCGCACCGCTGTCATCGTGAGTTCGATTCAGGCACCCTTGGCCAGTTTCTTCACCGCCACGGTCGCCCGCGTCGACAACGGCTGCCCGGTGAAGTGATATCGTTGCACCGGCTGTAATTCCACATGTCAGCGAGGTGTCTGCGTGAGAGCCTTAATCGGGAAGGCGCTGGCCTGTCGTCTCGATTGCCAGCGGGAGGATGAGGATGCCGACGCCGAACGCGATCGCCGTCAACGCCACTGGAGTGCCGAGGGTTCCCATCCGGAGCACCAGGCCTCCGAGCAGGAAGTTGACCCCTGCGCCGACAAAACGGCCGACCGACGTCGTGAACGCGAACGCCGTCGCCCGCACGCGCGTTTCGTATTGTTCCGGCAGCCAGAGGGTGAATGCGGCGAAGCTGCCGCCGGAAAAGCCCATGAAGAAAAGAATGGTGATGAACGCCGAGAGCCCGTTGTCCCGGTAGAAAGCCCAGCCGAAGGCGAGCGGAATGGTGATCATCATCCCGGCGAAGTACATCGCCACGGTGAGCCTCCGCCCCCACCGCTCGGCGAACACCGGCAGGCAGATGCAGCCGAGGATCGTGCCGATGGACAGCACACCCGTTCCGATGGAGACCATCTTCGCCGCGGCAGGCCCCACGATGCCGGCCTTCTTCGCGAGGATGGTGATGGCGGCGGGCTCATAGACCGCTCCAGCCCACAGGCCGATGATGGCGACGGTGAGCAGCGCGGCGTTCACAAGCGTGCGCCTCCGGTACTTCGGCCCGAAAATCTCCTTGAGTGGGTGTGCGCGTCTGGCGTCGGCTTCGTGTGCCGTCCAGCGCGCGGGCTCCTTCAATCGCGAGAGGCTGACCAGCGACACGAGGATTGGCACGAACCCGCACAGGAACATCGCACGCCAGCCGAAATGCGCACCGACGGTGTAGTTGAGCCCTGCGGCAACAAAGAAGCCGAAGTAGTAGCCCGTCTGGAGGTAGCCTGCGCCCATCTTGCGCCGATCTTCGGGCCAGGCCTCCGCAACGTAAGTGCCCGCCATCGCCCACTCGCCGCCCACACCGATACCGGCGAGGAAGCGGAACAGCCCGAGCTGCCAGATGTTGGCCGAGAACGCGGCGAGTCCTGTAAAGAGAGCATAGACGAGAATGGTCGCGGCCAGTGCACGCGTACGACCGAACTTGTCGGAGATCGGGCCCCAGATGAAGGAGCACCCCCATCCGCTCAGAAAGACCGCGAACATCACCGACCCGACGTATCCGATGTTCGCGGGCGTGGCCACCATGCCCGAGCGTGGCAGCAACTCAGTGAGCGCCGGTGCCATGACCAGTGCGTAGATCACCGAGTCCATGCCATCCAGCAGCCACCCCGCCCACGCAGTCCAGAAGCCGACGATCTGCTGCCGATTGAGCGCCGTCATGCGGATTGGCCGGTCCATGGAGGAAGGAGGTGCTTCTGTACCTTGCCGAGCGCGGTGCGCGGCAGCGCGTTCATGCGGATGAAGGCGCGGGGAATCTTGAATGACGCAAGCTGATTGCGACAGGTCGCGTCCAGCTGTGCAACGTCTACCGACTCGTCCGCGACGATGTATGCGACAGGCACTTCGCCGCGCACTTCATCCTTCACGCCGATGACGGCTGCTTCCCGCACGCGTGGGTCCTCGACGAGGAGTTCCTCGATCTCGCGCGGATAGATGTTGAATCCCCCGCTGATGATGAGGTCCCCGCGGCGCCCGCGAAGCGTGTAATAGCCGTCCTCGGAGCGGATGCCGAGATCGCCCGTCTTGAACCATCCGTCGTGAAAGGCCGCCGAGGTGGCGTCGGCTCGGCGCCAGTAGCCGGTGAAGAGTGCGGGCGACCGGATCTCCACCTCACCCACGGCGTCGCCCGCGACGACTGAGCCGTCGTCGGCAACAAGGCGGACCGATACGCCGGGAAGGGGTACGCCGACCGCGCCGGGTCGTCGCTCTCCCTCGTAGGGATTCGTGAGGATCATCAGCGCCTCGCTCATGCCGTACCGCTCGAGGACCGTGTGGCCGAACCGCCCGCGAAATGCCTCGTGCACGTGCGCCGGCAACGGAGCGGAACCGGAGACGAACAACCGTGCCGCCCGTCCGATCTCGCGAGCCATCGCCTCCGGCACGAGTGCCGTATCGAGCAGGCGTACGTACATGGTCGGCACGCCGAAAAACACCGTTGGCTTGAACTCGACCATGACCGTCGGCGTCGAGTGCTGGTCGAAGCGATCGAGCAAGCGCATCATGCATCCGCTGATCAACCAGCTGTGGAGCCCGTTCCCGAGTCCATGCACGTGAAAGAGCGGAAGGGCGGCGAGATAGCGGTCCGCCTCGGTGATCTTCCAGATGGAAGTGACGTTGATCCCGTTGGCCGCGAGGTTGTTGTGCGAGAGCACAGCGCCTTTCGCGACGCCCGTCGTGCCGGACGTATAGACAATGAGCGCCGCATCGTCGCCATCGAGTGCTGCCCCCGGACGCTTGCCGCTGCGCTCCATCGCCCCGGCGTTCAGGTCATCGATGTCCCAGATCGGAGTGCCATCCGGATACGATGCACCGCCATCGCGCGCCACAACCAGTGCGGTGGGAGCCGAATCACTGATGATGTGCCGCAACTCACGCTCGCGATACAGGATATTGATCGGCACGAAGATCACACCAAGGCGAACGGACGCGAGGAACAGGTCGATGAACGCGACGCAGTTGCCGAGGTGCACGCACAGCCGGTCGCCGCGCCGGAGTCCGCGGGCCGTGAGTTCATGCGCCATGCGGCTCGCACGATCGTCGAGTTCGCCGAATGTCAGGCGGAGAACGACGCCGTCTTCGCCGGCGTACTCCAATCCGACGCGGCTGGCGCGGCCGAGGAGCGAAAGGTCGAACAGCTGGGTGAGGTGCAAGGTCGGCGCTGGGGTAGGTGAAGCCGTCAACTTATGGCCCAACTTGCGGTCCGGCCAAGGGGCACGCCGATACCATGCGCGTTCGCATGCAGTGCAACGCGCTGTAGGTGGAGAAGTGGATTCGTGGTGACCGCGCGCGTCATGGTGTGGCCACCGCGGGCCTGCGGATATCATTGACGCGACCTCACTGCCACTCAGCCTCCATGATGACCCTCTCGCTACGGCTCTGCACACACCTCGCGCTATTCGTCGCGATCAGCGGCCCGCTGTCTGCCCAGGCGCCCACGAGCGCCGACACTCGCATGGCTGCGTGGGCCCAGCACCAGGAGCTCACTGCGCATTCACCCTTCGCCGGCATGCAGTGGACGGCCATGGGTCCACGCATCAACGGTGGTCGCGTGGAGGCGATCGCGGTACCGCGAGGGAACAGCAGCACCATCTACGTTGGAATGGCCGCCGGCAGCGTGTGGAAGACAGTGAACAACGGCCTTACATGGAAGGCGGTGTTCACGCATCAG
>JBBQFW010000204.1:0-7158 GCA_038322445.1 Gemmatimonadales bacterium | reverse complement strand
TGTCAGACGCCAGTTACCGCTCATCTCGTCTCGTACCGCGCCCTGCGCATCCACTCCATGATCCTCATCGTCGCGCTCGTCGCCGCTGCCGTCGTCGCCGCCGCCGGTTCCGCCACCGCCGCGCCCAAACCGTCCTTCGCCGAGCCCAGTCTGTCCCCGGATCACCGCGAGATCGCCTTCGTTTCGGGCGGGGACATTTGGACCGTACCCGCCGCCGGCGGCGAAGCGCGGCTGCTCGTGTCGCACGATGCGGCCGAGTCGCGGCCGCTCTACTCGCCCGACGGGACGCGGCTCGCCTTCGTGTCGACGCGCACCGGCAACGGCGACGTCTATGTGCTTACGCTCGCCAGTGGTGAGCTGAAGCGCATCACGTTCGACGACGTCAACGACGCCCTCGACAACTGGTCGCGCGACGGCAAGTGGCTCTACTTCTCGTCCTCCAGCCGCGACATCTCGGGCATGAGCGACGTCTGGCGCGTACGGAGCGACGGCGGAACGCCCATGCAGGTGGCTGCCGATCGGTATGCGGCGGAGTACTGGGCCGCGCCAGCTCCCGACGGCGCGACCATCGCGATCACCGCTCGCGGAGTGCCGTTCGGCCAGTGGTGGCGACATGGCCACAGTCACCTCGATGAGAGCGAGATCTGGCTCGTGCACGACGTCGCGCCGGCATCGGCCATGACCCCGCGCTACGAGCAGGTCACGAGTGGCGGCGCGAAGAGTGGCTGGCCCATGTGGTCGCGCGACGGCGCCACGCTCTTCTTCATGAGTGACCGCAATGGCAACGAGAACCTCTTCACTCGTCCCGCAGCGGGCGGTGAGGCGTCCGCCATCACCCACTTCACCAACGGCCGCCTGCTCTTCCCTTCCATCTCCGCGGATGGCCAGGCCATCGCTTTCGAGCGCGACTTCGGCGTGTGGACCTACGACGTCGCCACTCGCGAGGCGCGGCGAGTGCCCATCACGCTCCGCGGGTCGCCCGCCGGCCCGGCCGTCGACCACCTCACGCTGACGAACGGCATCCAGCAGCTCGCGGTGGCGCCGGACGGCAAGAAGCTCGCGTTCACGGTGCACGGCGAGGTGTTCGCCGCGTCGGCCAGGGATGGTGGTGATGCCACGCGCGTGACCTCGACGCCGGGCGCGGAAGAACAACTCGTGTGGGCGCCCGACAGCCACCGTCTCGCCTACTCGAGCGACCGCGACGGCGCATGGCACCTCTACATGTATGACTTCACGACGCGCAGCGAAACGCAGCTCACGCGTACGGGCGCCAACGACATCGCGCCCCGCTGGTCGCCCGACGGGCGGCGCATCGCGTTCCTGCGCGGTGGTGCGTCGCTGAATGTCGTCGACGTGGCGACGGGCGCCGAGCGGCAACTCGTCGCGCATGCGTCGACGAGCCGTCCGCCGTTCGTCGACGAGCGCTCGATCGCGTGGTCGCCTGATGGCAGCATGGTGGCCTACGTCTCCGGCGATGGGCAGAAGCAGTTCAACAACGTGTTCATCGTACCGGTCGACGGCGGCGCGCCACGCCAGGTCAGCTGGCTCTCGAACAGCAACGGCGGCGGACTCTCCTGGAGCGCCGACGGCACGTTTCTCACCCTCGCCTCGGGCCAGCGCACCGAGGACGGGCAGGTCATCCGCATCGACCTCGTTCCACGCGCACCGAAGTTTCGCGAGGACCAGTTCCGCGATCTCTTCTCCACGCCGGCGCCTCGCCCGCAGACGCAGCAGCCCGGACCGGGCGCTCCCGCTCCCGCGTCGCCCTCTCTCCCAACCTCCACCGACAGCTCGGCGCGGCGCGACAGCACCGCCGCCGCAAGGCGCCGCACCACCGTGGTGTACGAGGACATTCGCCGACGCGCCTCGTCGTTGCCCGTTGGTGTCGACGTCGCCAGCGCGAGCCTCAGTCCGGATGGCAAGACGCTGCTGCTCACCGCGGGCGCCGCTGGCCAGACGAATCTCTACACGTATACCCTCGACGAGCTCGCGACCGGTGAGCCCGTCGCGCGACAGGTCACGAGCACCAGCGGCTTCAAGAGCGCGGCGCAGTGGTCCACGGACGGCAAGGACATCTACTATCTCGAGGGGGGACGCATCAACGTCGTGAACGTCGAGTCGCGCGCGACGCACCCCATCGCCGTGACCGCGGAGCTCGACGTCGACTTCTCGCGCGAGAAGCTCGCGGTGTTCCAGCAGGCGTGGTCGTACCTGCGCGACAACTTCTTCGACGAGAAGATGCGCGGGGCCGACTGGAACGGCCTGCGCGCCACCTACGCCGATCGCGTGGCGGGCGCTCGCACGCCGGACGAGATGCGCCGCCTCATGAACCTGATGATCGGCGAGCTCAATGCGTCGCACCTTGGCATAGGCGGACCGGCGGCGCAGCAGCCCTATACGGGAAAGCTCGGGCTTCGCTTCGACCGTGCTGCATACGAACGCGACGGAAGCCTGCGTGTTTCGGAGGTGATCCCGCTTGCACCCGCGGCGCTCAGCGGCGCGATCGCGGTTGGGGACGTGATCGGAGCAGTCGAGGGCCATCCCATGGATGGTGGCACCAACCTCGACGAACTGCTGTCGTACCGCACTGGCAAGCAGACCGTGCTCCGCGTGACTTCGCCGAACGGGCCAGCGCGCCAGGTCACCGTGCGCCCCGTGAACACGGGCACCGAGAAGGGCCTGCTCTACCGCTCGTGGGTCGAGTCACGCCGCGCCTACGTCGCGAAAGCGAGCGGTGGCCGACTCGGCTACGTCCACATGATCGACATGAGCGACGCAGCGCTCCATCAGCTCTACAGTGATCTCGACGCTGAGAATCACGATCGGGAAGGGCTCGTGATCGACATTCGCAACAACAACGGGGGCTTCGTGAACGCGTATGCCCTCGACGTCTTCACCCGGAAGTCGTACCTCAACATGCAATCGCGCGACGAGCCGGTCGTCGGCGCACGCACGTCGCTCGGCCAACGCTCGCTGGAGCGGCCCACGGTGCTCGTCACGAACCAGCACTCGCTCAGTGACGCCGAGGATTTCACCGAAGGGTATCGTACGATGAAGCTGGGCCAGGTGGTTGGCGAGCCGACGGCTGGCTGGATCATCTTCACGTCGAATCGTGCGTTGCTCGATGGTACGACGGTGCGGTTGCCGAGCACGCGAATCACGGGCGCCGACGGGAAGGACATGGAGATGGCGCCGCGCCCGGTGGATCAACTCGTGATTCGTCCGGTCGGTGAGAGTTACACCGGTCGCGACTCGCAGCTCGATGCCGCGGTGAAGGTGCTTCTGGCGTCGCTGCCTCGTCGCTAACCAAGTGCCGTCACCGTCCACGCATGCGGGCGATGGCGGCTTCGATCGAGGGAGGCAGCAGGAGTGAATCAGCGATGGCGCCGATTTCCTCCGCTTCCCGCCACGCCGCTTCGAGCTCCGTCAGCTCGCCGTCGAGCGCTCGGCGTTCCTGTTCCTCATGGAGCGCCATCTCGATGGCCAGACTGAGCGGGGTCGAGAGGGCCAAGAGCCCTGATTGCCACGCGACGTCCGCGGCGTTGGCGAACTTGCGCGATTCCTCGGGCGGGACGAACCGAGTGAGCTTCGACCCGCGGCGCGCCTGGTCGGCGAGAAATTGCTCGGCGCTTCCGGCGCGCTCGAGGCGTCCTACCGCCTGCTGCACCTCGTCGGGCGTTCCACCGAGACGGTTGACCGCCGGAAAGAGCACCGAAGCGGCACGGCGCGCCTCGCGGCCCTCCAGGTGAATCGTCCGCTTCTGCCGCGCGTCGGAATAGTCGAATCCCAGATTTCCGTCATGAAGCATCATGTGGAGGGCGAGTCCTCCGTCGCTGCCCATCGCGAGCTTGGTGCTGAGGAGGTCGCGCCGCTTGATGGCGCGCAGCGTTCCGCTCGTATCGCGCACTCGCGCAACGGTGCCGAGCGGATTGCCTCGGCTGATGAACTTCCATCCCACCGTGCCGACTTGCCACGCCGTGACCACGCCGAGACCGGCAGCAAGACCGCCGGCGATGACCAGCCCGCCCGCGACCGCAATTGCGCCAATTTGGAGCAGGCGCACCTGACGCCGGCGTCCGAATTGGTCGCCGTACCTCCATGCGGCGATTTCCGGACGCTGTGGCTTCCCGATGCGGACGAGTTCCAGGCCATCACGAACTCTTGCCAGCCCGATGTGATCCGTGGAAGCCCGCAGGCGCGTTTCTCGGAACAGGCGGTCGGCCTGTTCGATCGCCTCCCACCGCTCCTCCAGGGGCGTCAGGTTCCAGCGTTCGCAGGTGCGGCAGATGACCCAGAGGCGGCCCTTGTCCGGGTCGAATGCGAGGCGGCGACCCACCGGGAAGTGCTCGATCTGCTCGTTCGACCCGAGTGCCGTGGAGCAGAAGAGGCAGGTGGTGTACACGCGCAGAGCATTGCCCGGGAAACCGCGCCACGCAAGGCGCATCCACGTTGCCCGACGTAGCTTTGCGCGATGGCAGACGACTTCATGCAGGCCGCGATCGAGGAGGCAGAGCTGGGCCGCTCGGAGGGAGGCATTCCGATCGGCTCCGTGCTGGTGCACGACGGCCGCATCCTTGGACGCGGCCACAATCGTCGGGTGCAGCGCGGCAGCGTGGTGCTACACGGCGAGATGGACGCGCTCGAGAACGCTGGGCGTCAGGTTGCGCCTGTGTATCAGGCATCAACGCTCTACACCACGCTGTCGCCGTGCCCAATGTGTTCGGGCGCCATCCTGCTTTACGGCATACCGCGTGTGGTCGTCGGGGAGAACGTCACCTTTCAGGGCGACGAGACCCTGCTTCGCGCCCGGGGTGTGGAGGTCGTCGTCCTTCAGGACGCCCGGTGTGCGCAGCTAATGAAGGACTTCATTGCCGAGCAGCCCACGCTCTGGAAGGAGGACATCGGGATATAACGACCCACGTCCGCAGTAGGCACGACTTTCCTACGCCAATGGATCACGGCGCTGGGTAAGGCCATATCTCCACGGTAGTCAACAGGAATGTCCCGAGCTGCCCCGCAAAAATCGCCGCCTTGTGCTCCCTGGCCAGGTCGCGCAGCGCGGCGAGCAGGATCAGGTACGTCGTCAGGCGTTGTTGACCATCTACGACGTCAAGTACCGGTATGGCTCCGAAGGCGAACTTCCCGCGCGGACTGAGGAGCAGAGCCCCCATGTAGTGCGGAAACGCCGTGTGCTCTCCCGTTAGGCGCTCCTCAGCCTTATCCCTGAGGGAGTCAAAGAACCTCTCGAGCTGGCGTCCTTTTGTCCACGCATAGGTGCGCTGGTAGATCGGAACCACAAATCGGCGACGATCCTTCAGAACGTCACCGATCTGGAATGGATCAGCCTTCACGGTTGCCTCGTCGTTGGAGAATGCCCGCCAGGTCGGCGGTCGCCACTACATCCGCATCATGCACGAGCACGTAGCGCCACGGCTTGCCGCCATACGTTGCCGTGTGCGCCGTCGCATAGCCGCACCACGCCCCCGCCGCAGCCGACTTGGCCACCACCTCGGCATCCTCCACCTGACCCGCATCCTTGATCTCCACGATCAACTTCGCGTCAGCCGTCTCGACGATGAAATCAGGCACGTACTGATTGTCGGCGTTCCAGAAGATCCGCAGGTCACGCTTTCCCGGACGGAACCACTTGAGGCTCTCGTCGCCTTCGTCCTCGAGCAACAGTGCGAACCTGCGCTCGCCGTCTGAATGGAACTGCTGCTCCGGAAAGAGGCTACGACGGAACCCGCCGAACCGCATCTGCCGCATGCGGTAACGCTCGGTTACCGTGGCGCGGAAATCACGAATTGGCTCGTGCGCGGCCGCCGTCCGTTCCATGCTGTGCAACTCCGCCCACCCCTCCCTGACTTCCGGCACGTACTCAGCTGGCAGCTCCAACCTGTGGGCGCGCAACTGGCCTGCGATCTTCGAGGCAATGTCACGCCCGAAATACGCCATCACCGCGGTCACCTTGTCGTCATCGACAGCGTACGCGCGCACCGCGTCCACGGCCTGCCCAGCCAGCGCGTACAGGAGCGGACCATGGGCATCGTAGTCGATGTCGGGCTCGTCGATGAGCGCTCGAACGACGTAGCCTTCCGGACGATCCTCCGTGGCGACAATGCCCGCGGAGAGGCGCACGCGCTCACGCGACTGAAGTTCCGCCAAGAGGATCTCCTCCGACGGAATGGCATAGCGCATTCCCGAAGCATCGAGCACGAAGTCCGTGTACGACACGCGCGTCTCACCACTCGGCTGAAGCACGATGCGCGGAACGTCGATCGTGCCGTGCGCGACGGCGTCGATGACGCGCTCCACGATGCGCCCGATGTCCGCAGGATTTACGATTGCGCCAAGCGTGAATTGCGTGGCCTCGAGGTTCTCGCGAACACGCGCCTCGATAGCGGCGCGTTGTTCGGGCTGCTGGAGCGCCGCGCTGCTGGGCAGGGCGCGGAACTGTCGGAGCGCATCGTACGTTACGCTCGCGACACGTTGCTCCTCAGGACGCTCGAACATCGGGGCCGTGGCGGGCGCAGGTATGGTGCCATCCGCCGCTGCGACCGGCGGCGCAGCGAACTGGCCAGACAGGTTTGGCGCAACGCTCACCGCGACTACGCGGCTCAGTGGGTCATCCGGATCGATGACGACCCGTTCGACCTTGAATGGCGAGTCCGGACGTTCCGCATCGTCCACGATCTCCTGGAAGCGGTCATGCGCGACGATGGTCAGCCGATCCACTTCCGCGACGCCGGTCGGCTTCCCGTACGGCAAACGCAGACCACGTCCGATCGACTGCTCCACCAGCGTGCGCGACTGCGCGGCACGCAGTGGCACGATCGTGTACAGATTCGTGACGTCCCAGCCCTCCTTCAACATCTCGACGTGAATGACGATCTCCGTGGGCTCATCCGCGCTCTCTACCCGCAGCAGCCGCTGGATCACCTCGTCCTTCTCGGCGCCCGTGCGATTGGAGTGCACCGTGATGACACGACCGGCGTAGATGCCGCCATGAAACGTCGGTCCCTCGAGCAGCTCCTGAAGTGAGGACGCATGCTCCGTGTTCCGCGCGATGACGAGCACGAATGGCTTCACGCGCGCGAGGCCCTCGCGCTGCGCGTAGGCGGTGAGCTCCGCCTTCGTCTTCTCGTGCAGCACGAGCGC
>JBBQFW010000203.1:0-7178 GCA_038322445.1 Gemmatimonadales bacterium | reverse complement strand
TGGGCGAGAAGGATCGTGAGAAGTGGGAGAGGAAGCGCGAGAAGGAGTACGAGAAGGCGCAGCGGAAGGGCCACAAGAAACACGACGGCGACCGCGATGACGACCCCGATGACGATCGCTGATCCGCTTGAGTGAACAGTTTCAGTACCACGAAGGGCCTGCACTCACCGTGCAGGCCCTTCGTCGGATACCGAACGTCGATTCAGGGCGTCAGCTTCTCGCTACCGGCATCACTATCCACCGCGTTCACGTTCTGGAGCCGGGCCATGAACCGTTGCGATTCCGAGATCCGCTCGATCTCGATGGCCATCGCGTCTACGGCGCGCCGCCTGGTTCGCATCCTGGATGGTTTGCCGCACCTGCTCCCTCACCTGATCGCGCGTCGCGTTGGTGGCGGGAGCGGGTGATGCCGCCTGCTGAGAGCCGCGCATGAGAATGACCGTCAAGGTGCCGAGTAGTGGAGAACCCGTCAGGCTGCCGCGAATCTAGGCTCTACGATCACGCCCGGCGAGAAGTTCCGCGCCGCGCGCGCCCTCGCGGGTGAGCAGCGCGGCCTTGCGCGCGATGCCCCAGCGATAGCCGCCGAGCTCTCCGTCGCCACGCACGACGCGATGACAGGGGATGAGCACCGCGACGCGATTGCTGGCGCACGCTCGCGCGACCGCGCGCGCCGCGGTGGGTCGCCCGAGCTCCGTAGCGATGGCCTGGTAGGATCGTGTGGCACCCTCGGGAATACGTTGCAGCGCGCGCCATACCTGCCACTGGAATGCGGTCGCCCGAAGGTCGAGCGGCAACGCCTCCGCCGAGCCGCGTCCTTCCACGTACGCCACGACCGCGTCGACCAGCCGGTCGTTCGCATCGGTGGCGCGCGAGAGCGTGGCCTTCGGATACTCGCGCGCGAGCATCCCCACGAGCGACGCCTCGTCGTCGCCGAGCGAGGCGCTGCAGATGCCACGTTCGGTGACGGCAATGAGCAGGACGCCGAGCGAGGTGGGCACGACGGTGTAGTGGATGGTCACGCCCGCGCCACCGCGGCGATACGCGCCGGGCGTCATGCCGAGGGATTCGTCGGCGGTTTCGTAGACGCGGCGGCCGGAGGCGAAGCCCGCTTCGTAGGTGGCGCTGCTGACGGTTTGTCCGTTGCGCAGGGCGTGCTTCAGGGCGCGGAGGCGGTGTTGCTCCTGGTACTGCTTCGGCGAGAGTCCCACCACGCGCGTGAAGGTGCGCTGGAGGTGCGCCACGCTCACCTTGGCGACGCGCGCCAGGCGTGCCAGGGGGAGCGTCTCATCGGGGTGCGCGTCGATGTGTGCGCGAACGCGCTCCGCGAGGGTGACGTGGGATTCGGCGGGACTGCGGGACATGGTGTGCATCTCTGGGCTCCTCTCGGGGTGCAGGTAAGGTCGTGCGCGAGAGGTCTGGCGAGCTATCCGAAAGATGATCGGTGCATGGAAATGATGCTCGCGGGTAGCCGCGGAACGGCGAATTTACCACGGAGGTCACAGAGGACACGGAGAAAAGCGAGGCAGGTGATGCAGCTCTCGGAGATGAATGTGCGCACCGGGCAGGTGGTCGATGCTGCAATGAAGGTGCACTCCGTGCTGGAACCAGGGCTCCTCGAGAGCACCTATGAAGCATGTCTTGTTCACGAACTCCGAAAGCGTGGACTGCGCGTGGACACCCAGGTTGCCGTTCCCGTGCTCTACGATGGGCAGCGAATCGACGTCGGATATCGGCTCGACCTCGTTGTCGACGACATCGTCGTGATCGAGCTGAAGGCGGTGTCGAGGCTGCATCCGGTGTTCGAGGCGCAACTCCTCTCCTATCTCGAGCTGAGCAAGTATCCTCTTGGCTTGCTCATCAACTTTCACGTGCCGCGCCTGAAGGACGGCATAAAGCGCCTGACAAATCTTTAGTCGTGATGCTGTCCTCCGTGTCCTCTGTGACCTCCGGGGTAAATTGCAGTTCACTTCGGCCGCCACACTTTTTCGGGGTCGCGCGGGATCCTCGCCGCCACAGCGCGATACACCTCGGGCGTGTGGGTGCGGATCGCCACGGATCTCGAAGCGCGCGGAGTCAGCGGCGGTCCAGGGTGACGTATAGTCGAGCACTCGTACGCGCCACGAGCGCGAAGGCGCGCAGCGAGTTGTTCGTGCATGTCGTGCATCGCTGCCAGATCACCACGTAGCAGCCGCGTGAATCGTAGCGCTGCGCGAAGAGGGCGCACGACTGCTGGAAGCCGTCGGCCAGGAAGGACTACTCCGCCGGCCCGCATGCGACGACGCGGGCAAAGCGTCGCCGGCGCGGAAGGCTAGGCGTTCTTGACCTCGCTCACGAGCGCCGTGAGCGACGTCTTCGCGTCGCCAAACAGCATGCTCGTGGCGGGTGCGTGGAAGAGCATGTTCTCGATGCCGGCGAAGCCCGCCGCCATGCCGCGCTTCAGCACGATCACGTGCTTCGCCTTGTCGGCGTCGAGGATCGGCATGCCGTAGATCGGCGACGACGGATCCGAACGCGCTGCCGGATTCACGACGTCGTTCGCGCCGATCACCAGTGCGACGTCGGTCTGCGGGAACTCGCCGTTGATCTCGTCCATGTCATACAACCGATCGTACGGCACGTTCGCTTCCGCGAGCAGCACGTTCATGTGCCCGGGCATGCGCCCAGCCACCGGATGGATGGCGTACTTCACCTCGCCGCCGCGTTTCTCAATGAGCTCTGCCAGCTCGCGCACCGTATGCTGCGCCTGCGCCACGGCCATCCCGTAGCCGGGAATGATGATCACGCGCGACGCGTACGCGAGCTGCACCGCCGCGTCTTCCGCCGAGATGGACCGAACCGGGAGTGCCGCGCCGCCGGCGACCGCGGCCCCAGCGGGTGCACCGCCGCCGAATGCGCCGAACAACACGTTGGCGAACGAGCGGTTCATGGCCTTCGACATCGCGATCGACAGCAGGAATCCGGACGCGCCGTCGAGCGAACCGCAGATGATGAGGATGCTGTTGCCGAGCGCGAAGCCGGTGGCCGCGGCGGCGAGGCCGCAGTAGGAGTTGAGCAGCGCGACGACGACCGGCATGTCTGCGCCGCCGATGGGGATGACCATCAGCACGCCGAGTGTGGCAGCGATCGCGATCATGCCGTAAAGCGCCGCGGCGTTTGCCGGATTGATGATGACGGTGACGAGCAGCCCGATGGCACCGAGGAACAGCACGGCGTTGACGAGGTTCTGCCCCGTGTACGTGATCGGCTGCGATGGCAGCAGCTCCTGTAGCTTGCCGAACGCCATCAACGAACCGGTGACCGTCAGCGACCCGAGGAGCATCTCGAAGCCGAGTGCGGTCATGCGGGCGGCGGTGATGCTGCCGTCGCCGCCGTGGAATGCCGTGTAGTACTCGCTCACGCCGACGAGCGTGGCAGCGAGCGCGCCGAAACTCAGCGACATCGCGATTCGTTGCGGCAGCGCAGTGGTCGGCACCCACATCCCGAGCGGGTAGCCGATGAGCGTGCCCAGGACGAGACCGCCGATGATCCAGCGGTAGTCGACGATCTCGTGGTTGATCAGCGTGCCGCACACGGCGACGAGCATGCCGATGGCGGCGTACTGCATGCCGCGGCGCGCTCGATCGGGGTGGGTGAGGCCGCGCAGTCCGAGGATGAAGAGGACGGACGCGACGACGTAGCTGAGCTGCGTGATGGTCTCGCGCATCAGGGCGTCGGCGCCTTCGGTGGTGTGATCTTCTTGAACATCTTGAGCATGCGGTCGGTGATGAGGAATCCACCGACGACGTTCGTCATGGCGCACACCACCGCGAGGAAGCCGAGGATGGTGGCGACGGTGCCGCGGTGCGAGCCGGCGGCGACCATCGAGCCGACGAGCGAGATACCGGAGATAGCGTTGGTGGCCGACATGAGCGGCGTGTGCAGCAGCGGCGGCACCTTCGTGATGACCATGAAGCCGACGAACGCGGCGAGCACGAAGATATAGAGCTCGAGGAAAAGCATGGCTCCGGTCTACCTGGGGGGAGTCGATACGACCTGGCCGTCGCGCACGACGGTCATCGGTCCGGTGATCTCGTCGGCGGCGTCGACCACGAGCGCGCCATCCTTCGAGAGATGGGTCACGAGCGCGAGGACGTTCTTGCTGAACATCTGGCTGGCATGGAAGGGCACAGAGGCCGCGAGGTTGGTGGGCCCGATGATCGAGACGTTGCCCGACTGGAATGTCTCACCGGCCTTCGTCAACTCACAGTTGCCGCCCGATTCCGCGGCGAGATCCACGATGACGGCGCCCGGCTTCATGCCGGCGATCATGTCCGCGGTGATGAGCCGCGGCGCATCGCGCCCTGGGATCTGCGCGGTGGTGACGACGAGATCCATCTCCTTGAGGTGTGCGGCGAGCAGGTCGCGCGTCCGCTGCGCCTCGTCCTCGTTCTGGGCCTTTGCGTAGCCACCCGATGTCTCCGACGCGGCCGACACGAGATCCGACGCGACGAAGGTGGCGCCGAGCGACAGCACCTGCTCGCGCGCGGCGGGGCGGACGTCGAACGCAGAGACGACGCCGCCGAGGCGCCGCGCGGTCGCGATGGCCTGGAGCCCCGCGACGCCGGCGCCAATGATGAACACCTTGGCTGGTGAGACCGTGCCGGCGGCCGTAGTCAGCATGGGAAGGAACTTGGGCAGCGCGCCGGCGCCGATGAGCACGGCCTTGTAGCCGGCGACGGTGCTCTGCGAGGAGAGCACGTCCATCGATTGGGCGCGCGTGATGCGCGGCACCAGCTCCATCGCGAGCGCCGTGATGCCACGCTCGGCGAATTGCTGCAGCAGCGGCTCATTGCGTGCGGGATTCAGCAGGGACAACAGCGAGAGCTCGCGCGGCATCTTCGCCGTTTCGTCGGGCGACGGGGGCTGCACGCGGCAGACGAGCGTGACGCCATCGTAGAGCGTTTCCGCACCGACGACGGCGGCGCCTGTTGCGACGTAGGCAGAATCGGGAAAGCCGGCGCGAGCTCCGGCGCCGGCTTGCATCTGGACTTCGTGACCGGCCTTCACGAGACGGGTGATGCTGTCTGGCGTGAGGGCGACCCGGAGTTCACCGGGCGCTGTTTCGAGAGGGACTGCGATTCGCATGCGAGGAAAATGCGCGTCGCGTAGCGAGGGGGCTAGGGCACATCCGGATCGGAGGGCGGTACGGCGACGACAGTTGGCGGAGATCGGAAAAATGTGGACATCGAACCAGTTGCTGTCGGATCTGAAATCCGCTGTCTGTGTTCCGCTTCTGGCGTCGTGAGTTCTACCGATATCAGTCGGAACGGGCCCGGATGGCGGTAGAGGCACGACACCAGAGACAGAGGGAGTGGGCGACGGCGGAGACGGGCCGGGCCTGGGAGGCGCAACTGAAAGGACGGTCGCGATTCCCGCCCTAAAGCTGTCCCACGAGCCGTTCGATCTGGGCCGTGTGACGGCGCACGTGCACCACATGAATGCGGAAGGCATCGCCGAGATTCATCGTGGGTGCGAAGGGGGGCAGGACGCCCGAGCGCACACGCAGGGCGCGCCAGTCCAGCGACGACGCCTTGTCCAATGTCGCCACGAACTCGGTTTCGCGCGCGAGCAACGCTTCGATGGCACCACCCCGCGCCGCCGGCGACGGCTGGAATACCTTCGGCGCCTTGAGCTTTCGCGGCTTCTCGAGCGAGCCCGCGATCAGTCCACCAAGGAAGCTCGGCTTCCACTCGCGCAGCGGTGCACCTCCGTCTGGCCGCGCCTTGCGGATCACTTCCAAGGACGGCGCCGAGCTGCGCTCGTCGGAGACGAGGAGGTGCTCGACGACTTCGGCAATGCTCCAGCCCTTCGGCTCCGGGTGCTCATTGAGCTGCGCCGCATCGAGCGGACGCAGCACGCCGGCCAGGCGCTCGCGCAGTGCGAGGGTCTCGGCGCGGAGTTGTGCGTGAAGATCGCGTTGGATGATCTGCATGAGTCTGCACCGATGCGGGTGTGCCCTTTCCCCTCAATCGGCATCTGCCGATTTTCAAGGAAAGTAAAGCCGTTCACCTCGGGAGAGACATGATGTTTCCTGTTCGCTGGGCCGGCGTTGCCATGCTTGGCCTTCTGTTGACGCCACGCGTTTCCGCCGATGCCCAGGTTCGTGATCCGTCGAGGCGGCCGGCGACGGTTGCGGCCGCCAGTACGCCGCGCGCCGAACTGCCGGTGAAATACTCCGGCCCGCCGACCACCGAGGCGATCACCGCGGGCGACCTGATGACCCGCCTTTACATCTTCGCGGACGACTCGATGATGGGTCGAGAAGTGGGCACGATGTACAACCTCATGGGCACGGCGTACATCGAGCATGAAGTGCGTCGCATGGGTCTCGTCCCCGCCGGCGACAATGGCGGCTACTTCCAGAATCTTCCGCTTTACACGTGGGGGATCGATTCCTCGTCGTCGGTCTCCGTCGCGGGAAGACCCCTCACCCTCGCCGGCGACTACCTGCCCATCACGCGCGAGGAGCGCCGAGTCGACTTCGGCGGCGTGCCGGTCGTTTACGCGGGCAGGACGGACGACAGCACCACCTGGGCCTCCGATCTCACGGGCAAGATTGCGGTCGTGAATGTCGCGGCGCCGGGCGTCATCATCCCGAACCTGCCCACGCTGCGCGCCAACCTCGCGAAGGCCACGGCAGTGCTGGTCGTCTCGCTCGATCGCGTGCGCCAGGAGCAACGGACGGCCATCCTTCGCGCGCAGACGTTGCAGCGCGACGGGGCACCGCCTGCCGGCGTGCCGACCTTCCTCGTCTCGTCGCGCGTCGCGGATCTGGTGTTCGGCTCATTCGCGTCCGCGGCCAGCGGCGCGACGGGCAAGCCGCTGGCCGGCACGATCACCATGCGCCGAGAGCAGGCGCCCGGGCGCAATGTGGTGGCGATCCTGCCTGGCTCGGACCCGGTGCTCAAGAACGAGTACGTGGCCATCGGCTCGCACAACGACCACATCGGCTTCACCCACCGTCCGGTGGACCACGATTCGATGCGCGTCTACAACATGCTCGCGCGTCCGCAGGGTGAGGACAGTCCCCGGCCGGCCCGGCTCACGGACGCGCAGAGCGCGCGGCTCCGCACCATGACCGACAGCCTGCACGCGCTGCACGGTGCGCGGCTCGACTCCATTGCCAACGGCGCGGACGA
>JBBQFW010000202.1:0-7181 GCA_038322445.1 Gemmatimonadales bacterium | reverse complement strand
GCCATCAGCGCGACGTCCCGTCATTCACGCGACAGTATGCCACTGGACGGAGCGAATTCGCAAAGGAGCGGGTCACGCGCCACCTGTGATACTTGTCACACGCGCACCTGGGCCCGTTTTTCGAGCAGCGTGCGGTCGGCCACCGAGATGCGGCGGCGTTCGACGCGAATGAGGCCCTCGTCCTGGAATTCCTTCATCGAGCGCGACACCGTCTCGCGACTCGCACCGATCATCTGCGCAATCGTCTGGTGCGTGAGCGCTTTCTCGATCGCGGGACCGCCACTCTCCTCCGAAAGATCGAGCAGCAGGCGCGCAATGCGTCCGGGGACGTCGAGCAGCACGAGACCACCGATCTTTTCATCGGCGCGACGGAGACGGCGCGACAGCTCGCACAGCAACGCCCACGCGACGCTGGGACTCGCGTCCACTCGGCGACGGAAGTCCTCGCGCCGCAGGATCAGGAGCTGCGAGTCCTCCATCGCGATGACGTGCGCCGATCGCGGCTGGTCGTCGATGAGCGCGAGCTCACCGAAGTGCGCGCCGGATTCGAGCACGCCAAGGATGACTTCGCGTCCGTCCTCCCCGATGAGCACGACCTTCACGCGGCCGGTGCGCAGGATGTAAAGCGAATCGCCGGGGTCATCCTGGAAGAGGATGACGCTCCCCTTGGGATACGATCGTTCGCGAACGAGCTCGCCAAATCTGGCAAGTTCTTCTTGATCCAGTCCGCGAAACAGCGGAACGCTGGCGAGAAAATCGACTGTCTGAGCGATCACGCGGCGGGCCCGCTGGAAACCAGTGGAGTGACGTGTGCCAAAACGTATCGGGTGCCCTGAGGCCTGTCAAACACGGGCCGCATTGCATCCGTCGCCTGAAGTGGTTGCGGCGTCATCACTTGCAGGCCAGTATTTCCGCTCGTGGCCGAGGTGACTGTCCGGGCGTACCGCTGGGCCACCTGCGTGCCCGCGTCCGATTCCGATCGTTTTCGTGAGGGCCTCATGTCGACAGCCACCCTGCATTTCTCCCGCACGGATCGCACGCTCCGTCGGCTCCTTCGCGCCGGCGTGCTCGTCTCGATCCTCGACGGACTCTTCGCGACATCGTTCGGCGTCTTCGTGCGTGGCGTCACGCCGACGCACATGTGGCAAGGCGTCGCGAGTGTGCCCCTGGGCAAGGGAGCCATCGACGGTGGTACGGGCATGGTCCTCGCCGGCCTCGCGCTCCACGTCTTCGTGGCGTTCACCTGGTCAGCGCTGCTGCTGCTGACCATACAACGTTCCCACCGGCTCCGCGCGATCATCGACTCACCGTATGGTGCACTGAAGGTCGCCGCGGTACTGGGCCCGATGATCTGGCTGGTGATGTCGCTCGTGGTGATTCCGACAAGGACACATCGAATACCGGCATTCACGCCGGCGTACTTCGAGATGCTGGTGGGGCACATTTTCTTTGTCGGACTGCCGATGGTGATCGGGATCGGAACCTGAAGGTCAAAAGCCGAGCGGCGAGCACGAAGCCACCATCGAGCTCGAGCATCGAGCAAGAGCTGGAACCTGAGCTGGAGCCAGAGCTTCGAGTCCAGGCGACGCGCGAAGCTCAGGCTTCGGCCCGGAGCTCGGAAGCTCATGCTTCAGCTCGCAGCTCCAGCTGTCAGTTGGCTTCTTGCTCGCCGCTCGGCCGTTTCCGGAACTTTCCCCCTCGTAACCCATTACTAGGGAGCCGGTTGTACAAGCCGCGCCGAAGCCGCTATACTTCTAAGCTATTCCAGAAACGCACCATCAGCTCAGGCAGGACTAAAATGAAGACCGACATCCATCCCGAGTACGCCACCGCAGTCGTCAAGTGCGCGTGCGGCAATACCTTCGAGACCCGCTCCACCGTCGCCGAGATCCACACCGACGTGTGCGCCGAGTGCCACCCGTTCTACACCGGCAAGCAGCGTATGCTCGATACTGCTGGTCGCGTCGAGCGCTTCCGCCAGAAGTACCAGGCGAAGCCGGCCGCCAAGGCCGCAGCCGCGGGCGAGACGAAGGAGAGCTGACCCCCTGAGCCTCCGCGACCTGCTCGGCGACGCACTCGCCCGAGCGGCGGAGGTCGAGCGGCTGCTTTCCAATCCCGATACCTTCGGCGACTCCACCAAGGTCGCCGAACTCGGCCGAGAGCACCGCCGCCTCCAGCCTGTAGTGGAACTGGCGGCCCAGCTCGAACGGCAGGAGAACGAGCTCGCGGAAGCACGCGAGCTCGTTTCTGTTGTTGACGACCCGGAGATGGCCGAAGAGGCCGCGCGTGAGGTCACCAGCCTCGAGGGGCGCATCGCCGAGCTCGAGGTCCAGCTCAAGCCCGCGCTTCTCCCACACGATCCGCTGGACGACCGCAACGCCATCATCGAGATCCGCTCCGGAACCGGTGGCGACGAAGCCGCACTCTTCGCGGCCGACCTCTATCGCATGTATACGCGCTTCATCGAACGCTCCGGCTGGAAGCGCGAGAGCATCTCTCACTCCGATGGCACGCTCGGCGGCGTGAAGGAAGCGATCTTCAAGGTCTCGGGCGCGGGCGCCTTTGGCGCCATGCGCTGGGAGAGCGGTGTCCACCGCGTGCAGCGCGTGCCGGCCACCGAGACGCAGGGCCGCATTCACACCTCGGCGGCCACCGTCGCGGTGTTGCCGGAAGCCGAGGAAGTCGACGTCAGGATCGAGGACAAGGACCTCCGCATCGACGTCTTCCGTGCGAGTGGTCCGGGCGGGCAGAGCGTGAACACCACCGATTCGGCGGTGCGCATCACGCACCTGCCCACGGGACTCGTCGTTTCGCAGCAGGACCAGAAGTCGCAGCTCCAGAACAAGCTCAAGGGCATGGAAGTGCTTCGCGCACGCCTGCTCGACCTGCGCGTGGCCGAGGCCGAGGCAACGCGGTCCAAGATGCGGAAGTCACAGGTGGGAACCGGTGACCGCTCGGCGAAGATTCGCACGTACAACTATCCGCAGAGCCGCATCACCGACCACCGCATCGGTTTCACGACACACGACCTCGCCGCCGTGATGGACGGACACATCGAGCCGATCATTGACGCGCTGAAGATGGCGGATGTCGAGGAGCAGCTCGGTGGTTGAGGGTATGAAGGAAACTGCGACGGTCGGCGAGACCATCGCGCAAATGACGGAGATCCTGTCATCACGCGATGAGGCGCGCGAGCTGCTCGCGCTGATGCACGACATGCCGCGATTCTGGCCGACCGCCAGCTCGGATCAGGCAATATCCGCGACGGATGCCGATGCTGCGCTCAACGCCGCGCGTCGACGGGCAACCGGGATGCCGATTCAGTATGTGGCCGGACGAGCCACTTTTCGTCACCTGACGCTTGCCGTCGATGGACGCGTGCTCATCCCGCGGCCGGAGACGGAGCAGCTTGTGGGAATCGTCCTCGACCGTACGCGCGGCGACCGTGGTGGCATGGCAGTCGACGTCGGCACAGGATCGGGCGCTATCGCACTTTCGCTCGCGAGTGAGGGTCGGTTCGCGAAGGTGATCGGCACGGACGTCTCGCTCGACGCGCTCGCTGTTGCGCGTGCCAATGCGACGACCATGTCTCACAGGTGCTGCGCTGCCGTTGACCTGCGACACGGCTCGCTCCTGGGGCCGGTGCCGGAAACAGGGCTGGCCGCGGTGGTGTCGAATCCGCCCTACATTTCATTTACCGAAGCGGGCGCACTGCCGGCGTCGGTGCGCGACTGGGAGCCCGCCGTTTCGCTCTTCGCGGCGGACAATGGGATGGCGGTGATCGCGCAGTTGGTCCGTGAGGCGGCGTTGCACCTGGCGCCGCTCGCGCTGTTGGCACTCGAAGTGGACAGCCGACGCGCTGGCCTGGCGGCCGCGCTCGCGACGTCGAATGGAGCATACGTCGACGTACGCGTTTTGCTTGATCTCACCGGCCGCGAACGATTCGTGGTCGCAAGACGACGGGAGGAATAGATGATCGAGGACAAGGCAAAGGAGCTCGGACGACTCATTGGCCAGAGCGCCGAGTACAAGGCGGTCAAGCGCGCGAATGATGCGCTCGGCGAGGACAAGGATGCTGTCGTCCTGCTGAAGCAGATGGAGCAGCTCCGCCAGAACGCGCAGGAGATGATCCAGCGCGGCGAGCGCCCCACCGAGGAGATGGAGAAGGAGCTCGACGGCCTGCTCGGCAGGGTTCAGGGACAGTCCGTGTACCAGCGGCTCGTGTCGGCGCAGGAGAACTTCGACAAGACGATGGCCAGGGTGAACGACTGGATTGTCGACGGCATCGAGAAGGGCGCGCAGAGCTCCATCATCACGCTCGGCTAGCGTCGCGTGACGCGGATCGGCCGTGGCCGGTTGATCGTCTTCGAAGGCGGCGAGGGCTCGGGGAAGACGACCCAGCTTCGTCGCCTCTCGTCTGTGCTCGCCCGGCTCGGCGTGCAGCACCTCTGCGTTCGCGAGCCCGGAGGAACGCCGCTTGGCACCCAGGTGCGACAGCTGCTGCTCGATCCGACCTCGGACATCGATCCGCGCGCGGAGGCGCTGCTGTTCATGGCGTCGCGCGCGCAGCTGGTCGCGCGCGAGATCCGGCCCGCGCTCGAACGCAGCGAGACCGTGCTGCTCGATCGCTTCTTCCTGTCGACGTACGCCTACCAGATTGGCGGGCACGGGCTCGATGAGACGGCGGTGCGCGCGGCGAATGCCTTCGCGACGGACGGGCTGGTGCCGGATCTCACGCTCCTGCTGCGGTATCCGGTGAACGCAGGTCTCGACCGCGCCGCCGTTCGCGCCAATGCGCACGACCGCATGGAAGCGATGGGCCAGTCGTTCCATGAGCGCGTGGCGGGTGCGCTCGCGACCTTTGCGGAACCAGCGTGGCAGGCAGCGCATCCGGAGTGCGGCCCGATTGTTTCGGTAGATGCGACGGGATCCGAGGATGGCGTCGCGCGCCGAGTGCTCGAATTGGTGAATCAACGATGGCCGCAGGGATGAAGAACCGAAGTATTCTCGGGCTCGCGATCTTCTCGAGCGCGTTGGTGACGGGCGGCTGGCTCGTGGAGCACGGCTCGCGCACGGCCGCGCGCGACCTTCCGGCGCGGCAACACCTGTTCGACGAGGTCCTCCAACACGTCCGTCGCGACTACGTGGACACGCTCTCGGACTCCACGCTCTATCGCCATGCGGTCGATGGGGTGCTGCACGAGCTGCGCGACCCGCACACCGTCTTCCTGGATCCTCGCCGCCTCGGTCGGCTGGACGAGAGCACGAGCGGGCACTACGCCGGAGTCGGCATACAGATGGATGTGCGCGACAGTGGCGTGACCGTGGTTGGCACGTTGCCTGGCTCGCCTGCCGACGAGGTTGGCCTGGTGGTCGGTGATCGGATCGTGTCCATCGAGGGCAAGCCGACGGTGGGGCTCACCAGCGAGGAGGCACTCAAGGCGCTGCGTGGAGCGGCGGGGACGACGGTGCACGTCGCGATCGCACGGCCAGGCGTCGCAGAACGCATTCCGTTCACGCTGACGCGTCGCAACATCGAGGTGAATCCCGTGCAGCATGCGTCGCTCGTCGGCGACGGCGTGGGATACGTCAACCTCACGGTGTTCAGTACCGCGGCGGCGAACGACCTGCGCAGCGCCATCGATTCGCTGCGCGCCGCGGGCGCGCATTCGCTGGTGCTCGACCTGCGCGGCGATCCGGGCGGATTGCTGGGGCAGGGCATTGACGTGGCCGACCTGTTTCTCGACGTGAAGCAGCCAATCGTCGCCACGAAGGGTCGTGACGCGTCCGAGACGCACGCATTCGATGACCGGGCCGCCCAGCGGTGGCCGGACATGCCGATCGTCGTGCTCACTGATAGTTCATCGGCCTCCGCCAGCGAGATCGTTGCGGGGGCGCTGCAGGATCATGACCGCGCAGTGATCGTTGGCACCGCGACGTACGGCAAGGGCAGCGCGCAGCGCGTGTTCCGCATCGACAATGGCGCGCTGAAGATCACGACCGCGCTCTGGTACACGCCGAGTGGGCGGAGCATCAATCGTCCGCGTACGCCGGTGACCGATGACGAGGACGCGGCGCCGCCGAAGACGGACTCGGCGCCGGCGCGGCCGCGCTTCAAGACGGATGCGGGACGCACCGTGCTTGGCGGTGGCGGCATCGTGCCGGACGTCGAGGTGGCAACGCGCGCAATCACACGGGCGGATCGCGCGTTTGTGGCGGCACTCGGCGCCAAGGGCCCGAAGTTTCGCGATGCGGTGGTCGACTATGCCCTGTCCACGAAGGTTGCGCATACGCTCCGCGACTCGAATTTCATCGTGACGCCAGGGATGCGGGACGAGCTCTTCCGTCGGCTTCAGGCGCGGGGTGTCACGGTCGGCCGGAGCGTGTATGACGCAGCGGCCGGCCTCGTCGACCGCGCGATCAGCTCGCAACTCTCACGCTATGTCTTCGGACCGCAGGCCGAGTTCGCCCGTAACCTGCGCGACGATCCCACCATGCAACGCGCGATGATCCTTCTGCACGGAGTCCGCACGCCCACCGAACTGCTCGGACGTGTGGCGGTGGCGAAGTGACGGCGACCGCAACGATCCGCACGCGCCGCGCTACCGCGCGCGATGCCATCGCCATTCGCACGTTGATCGACACCTACGTGAGCGACGGTACGCTGTTGCCGCGATCCGAGGATTTCATCTCGAGTCATGCGCACAACTTCATTGTCGCGGAGGAGAGCGGTCGCGTCGTCGGCTGCGTGCATCTCGATGAGTATGCGCCGAGCCTGTCGGAGCTGCGGTCGCTGGCCGTTGCGCGTGAGGGGCAGGGCAAGGGGATCGGTCGTGCGCTGGTGGTCGCGACGGAGGCACTCGCGCGCCAGCGCGGGAGCGCGACGCTGTTCGCCGTGAGCAACGACGAGGCCTTCTTCAGGCGTTTTGGTTTCGAGCCGCGCCACATTCCCGAGCTCGACCGCGAGCGCAGCGAAGTGAGCCGCTACAAGGGCGTCTTCGCGAAACATCTCGGCGTGGTGTAGACCTTGCCTCCCTTGCTGTTCCATTCAACGATGGAGCAGCGGAATGTCTGAACGCAACAAGCCGCACAACGGACGCGACGTTCACGGACACTTCAAGGTCCGCGCAGCGGATGTGGACGATCTCGTCGCGGATCCCGAGGGACCGGATCACCTGCGA
>JBBQFW010000201.1:0-7215 GCA_038322445.1 Gemmatimonadales bacterium | reverse complement strand
TAGACAATTCCCATCCCGCCGCGGCCGAGCTCGCGGTGGAGCGAATACGCCGCGGCGAGAGCCGCGTGGAGGTCGAGGAATTCTGGGGCGGGTTGTGTCATGGCTCTATTACGAGCGAGCAGAACGGACGTTTCGCCCATTCCTGTTCTTGCGGAATGGTACGTGTGCGTTGCTTGCGAGGCGGCGGCTCGCGGGACAGCTTGCGCTGTCACTCCGCGCGATTTCACACGACCTGCGAGGCTCCCCATGCGCCCGATCCGGATTGCCGCCATTGCCCTGACCGTCCTGACGTTAGTGCGCCCAGCGCCGCTGGCCGCGCAGACGCACCTCATTTCGCAGGCGGCGCTCATCGCCATCGTCGAGAATCACAAGGGCGCCGTGCTCCGCTACATCGACGCCGCTCCCGACTCCATGCTCGGCTTTCGGCCAACGCGTGGCGTGCGAACCTTCGCCGAGCAGATCGAGCATGCCGCCGGGAGCGACGCCTTCATCGCGCATCAGGCGATCACCGGCTCGTCGAAGGACATTCCCTTCATGGGCGACTCCTCGGTTTACCTCCACAACAAGGCAGCGCTGAAGACGTACGCTGCCGCCGCGATGGATCACACCATTACGATGCTGCGTGGCGTCAGCGATGCCGCGATGGACGAGAACATCTCGCAGTTCGGCAACAAGGTCACGCGCAGCCGCGCACTGATGGAGCTCCTCGACCATTTTCCCTGGACGCTGGGCCAGACAGTGCCCTACCTGCGGCTCAATGGCGTGACGCCCCCGGAATATTCGCCGTTCTGAGTCCACCTGAAGGGCTGCGGTCCGATAGCGGGGTATCGGCCAGCGCCGCTGGCCGCAACTTCGGGCGGCCCTGGACCGTACGTTGGGGAACCCCCGGAGGAGAATATGAACGGAGATACGCTGGCGTTCGCCCAGGTCATGACGGTCATCGTCATGTCCACCGCCGCTTTCCTGACCATCGGCCTCGGCACCCGCATCCTGTGGCGCAAGGGATCGGTGGTCAAGCCACAGCGCGAGGCGCGCTACGATGAGGATCGCCAGCAACGGCTGGAAACGGCGGTAGACGCCATCGCGATCGAGGTCGAGCGAATTTCCGAGGCGCAACGCTTCATGGTGGGCCTGCTCAGCGAGCCCGTCGTCGCGCGGCGCTCCGAACGGGCCGAGCTGCCTGCCGGTGAGCGGGCGGGCCGGGTGATCACGCCGCACTAGCCGCGGCGCGACCACGCTCGTCCGCCGCGGAATTCAGGCAGTCTCGGGACTGCGTGCGCTCGCTCGTCTCCTGCCTGTCCGCTTCGGCTGCCGCGCGCCGATCATCTCGGCTGCTTCACACACGCCGTGCGTGAGCGGACTTCCTGCAAGGCAGGCAAATCCGGATCGGCCGCCGACCAGTTCGACGCGAGATCGCAATACGCCTGTCCGGCGGCCACGCGGTCGCCCGTGTTCCAAAGCGCGCGGGCGCGCCCGAGCAACCGGGCGGATGAAGACTGCGGCACCGAGCATGGCAATCGAGGCGAACGCCTTCGCTTCGTCGTCGCTCGAGTACCGTGCCACGACGGCACGCATGCTATCGGCAAAGGCGCGGGTGCGGGCTGCTTCGGGCTCGTCGGCGAAGAGTGCCTCGGCGGCGGCACCGTACGATCGCTCACGCTCGCTCGCCAGCTTGGCGAGGCGCGCCATTTTGTTCGGAGCGAGGCGCGCGAGTGCGGATCGCGCCGAGTCGAGTTGCTCCTCACCCCACAGTGGGTGGCGAAACGTGAGCGCCTCGCCATACCAGGCGAGCGCCAACGTCGGATCGACGCGTTCCGCCCTTCTGAAGGCCGCGACCGCGTCCACATACTCGAAGTTGTGCAGGAGCGCGACGCCACGATCGAATTCGCGTGTAGCGGCCGCGTTTGCATTCACCGGGAAGTGCAATGTGCCAACGGTCGCGTGATGATGCTGCTCCTCCTGCGCGTGCGCTGCGGTCGCCGCGAGCGCGAGCGTAAAGCCCGCGTGCAGGAGGTTTGTCCGGCAACGCCTTGCGGATACGATCAATGACGCTATCTGGCCACCAAGGGGTTGTGAGTGTCCGGGTTTGCCGCTTAGCGCGGTCGCTGCCTGAACTCCGAGAGCCAGTTCATCACGATCACCATGTCGGGTTCCACACCCGCCGGCGCGCCGATCATCACGAGATGCCCGTCGGGAAGCACGACGAAGTTGCTGTGCGGCATCTCTCCCTCGTAGGTATGCCGGAACAACAGGCTGCGGGTGCCGACGCTGAACGCGGGAGTTACGCTGATCGTCGCCGCATGGACCGCATTGCCGCTGCGATACAGTAGTCGAGTCCCGTCGCGCGACCAGACTGGCTCCGTGCCGCCACCCTCCGAGACCTGGACCGCCGACCCCGGTCCCGGGAAGGGTCGCACGTAGATCTCGTGCGCGCCCGAGGACATCGAGGTATAGGCGAGCCAGCGGCCGTCCGGCGACAGCGCGGGCATGTAGTTGTCGAACTTCTCGCGCACGACCGGTAGCAAGGCGTGCGGTCCGGCAAGATCCGCGCGCCAGATGCTCCAGGTGCTCCCGATCTCTTGTTGGAACACCAGCGTGCGGCCATCAGGCGTAGCGCTTTCGGAGACCAGCATCCTGGGCGTGTCAAACAGCCGTTCCGCCGCGCCACTGCCGTCCGCCGGCATCCACATCACCTCCGCGTTTCCCTTCGCGACGGAGACAAAGAACACGCGCTTCCCGTCGCTCGACCATCCGGGCGAGAGCGCGCTGCCGATGTTGGTGAGACGCGTGGAGGCGTGAGTCGCGAGGTCTTGCAGCCAGATATCGCTCCCCTCGGGCGACGTTCCCTGCAGCAGGAGGCGACGACCGTCAGGCGAAAGCCTCGGATTCATATACGGCCCGTGCGGCATCGCATCGAACATCGGCGTCGCATCGCCCGTCGTCGGATCGACACGCATGGCCTCGTTGTCGCTCGACGACAGATGCGCGTAGACCAGCGTGCCGTTGCGGGAGAAGTGCGCGCCATCAATCCCCGCAGGATCCCGCAGCACGACGACCGGCGTGCCCTCGATACGCCGTGCCCCCGGATCGAATCGCACGCCCATGAGCGCCGTCACATCCTCGCCGAGATAGAAGACCCAGGAGTCCGCGAAGCCTACGACGCTACGCGTCCGGATGCCGAGCGGCACGTGCTTCGCCGCGCCGTGCTGCGCATCGCCGATGGAGACGAACGCCAGCTCGCCTACCTCCGACGCGGTACCGCGCGCCTCCGTGCCGATGCCGAAGATCACGGACCGTCCGTCCGGCATGACCATCGGCCTGAAGTGGCTGGTCTCATGCCGCGCTGTGTCGAGCGTTGCCAGCGGATGGAGCGTGCCACCGGCTGGATCGGTCCATGACAGTGTGCCGCGCAGGTCGAAGGCGGTAACGATGACGCCGCCCTTCTCCCCGCCCCAGCTCGCATAGCCCAGCCGGAACGCCGGCGTGATGACGGAGGGCGCACCGCCGATCAGGGCGATTTTCCGCAACTTGTCGTCCGTCGCGAAATATCCGATCCACGCGCCATCCGGCGAGACGAAGGGATGAACGGCATCCTCGGTTCCGGGAAGCGTGCGCGCGTTGAGGTTGTCGATCGGCCGGACGAAGATCATGCGACGCCCTCCCGACAGGCCGACGTACACGAGGTTGCGCCCGTCGGCGGTGATGGCCGCCGGTTCGACCGCATCAGGGAGCGCCTTCATCATGAGACGCGCGACCTGTCCCGTGCTCGGGGCCGCGCGGCGCGTCCAGAGCCACGCGGCAGCGGCCGAGCCGACAGCAATCGCGAGCGCTCCGAGTGCGAGCAGGACGGGTGACGTACGCCAGTGTGTCGCACCGGGTGCGCGCGACGCCATGCGCGCGCCTGACACGACGTCCACCGGGCCGGCTGTCAGCGCCGCCGCGAACTGCTGCGCCGTGTCGAACCGGTCGGCGGGCAGCTTCGCGAGCGCACGCTCCGTCGCCTCCGCAACGTGTTCCGGAATACTCGCACGCGTGCTGCGCAGCGCGCGCGGCGTCTCCGTCAGCACGCGCGCGATGACCGCCTGCATGGTGTGCCCGGTGTGCGGCGGCTCGCCCGAGAGCATCTCGTAGAGCACCGCGCCCAGCGCATAGATGTCCGACCGGCCGTCGATGGTGCGTTCAGCCGAGGCTTGCTCGGGGCTCATGTACTGCGGCGTGCCGAGCGACATGCCGGTTTGCGTAAACCGCTCGCCCCCGGCGCGAGTCACGGCCAGCGAGATGCCGAAGTCCGCGACGAGCGGCTCGCCGTCGTGGAGCAGGATGTTCTCGGGCTTGAGGTCCCGATGGATGACTCCGTGGCGATGGGCGTAGTCGAGGGCGCCAAGGACCGCCGTCGCGATACGGACCGCCTCCGCCACCGGTAACTGCCGCTCCCGATCCAGGCGCGCGCGCAGCGATTCGCCCTCGACCAGCGGCATCACGTAGTACAGCAGCCCGTCCGCCTCGCCCGAGTCGAACAGGGGCAACAGGTGCGGGTGCTGGAGGTTGGCGGTGACGCGTATTTCCGAGAGGAAGCGCTCCGCGCCGAGCAGCGCGCCGAGCTCGGGCTTCAGCACCTTGAGGGCGACTGGGCGGTCGTGCCGCAGGTCCTGCGCGCGAAATACGGTCGCCATGCCGCCCTCGCCGAGGAGGGCGCCGAGCACGTAGCGGTCGCGGATGGCGGTCTGGAGCTGGCTCTCGATCGTGGACGACAATCCGCTACTCGCTCGCTCGTCTGGACCCGTCAACAATACAGGCGCGTTGGCGCACACAGGAAGCTCCCTCGGCTAACCGCGGCCAAGCTTTGGTGTTGCGCGACGATTGGCTCATATCGGCAGGTATCGGCAACACATCGGTCTTCAACAGCATATTTTGGCAACTATCGGCAGCATTTACTGACACTCGCCAAGGGACGACTTCCTTCCGGAGTTGCCTCGCCCGGAATTCGGGAGGTCAGCTTTACGGACGGATGTTGGTCCCCTGGAGCGCCCCGTTGGCCCACTGGTACCGGATCGTCGAGTCAGGATATGCCACCACGTCGAACGCGCCGCTGGTGCCCGCGGGCAGTGCGGTGAGGTAGATCCCGACCGCATCGGCATCGTACTCCGCGAACCGGGTGACCTCGACGGCGGAAGGATGCGCGCCGTTCAGGATCGCGATCACGCGGAGCGCCGTACTGCCCTGCGATGCGCCTTCGACCACCGCGTCCAGGGTGCCGTCATGATCGAAGTCACCGATCGCCGCGAAGGCCGCGGGCAGCGCGCCGGGACTGCCGGCCGATGCGGCTTGTGCGATGTCGGACCGGAACGACGAGGCGTTCACGATCCGAAAGCCGGGCGCAAGTGAGTCGAGCGCGTGCTGCATTGGTGCCGGCAGGTGCAACGCGATCCCGACATCGGTGAGTGCGACGCGCGGAACGTCGGGCGGTTCCTTTGCGCACGCGCCGAGGAGGATCGCGGCGAACACGAACCATCGAACACGCTTCCCAGAGCGGCTGACATCGTTGCCGCCAGCATTCAGCGTGAGCTTCCCACGCGGCTGGCGGAGGAGATCACATCCCATTCTTCACTTCCTTCGGCGCCGCGCGCGCCAGTTGCGAGACATCTGACTCTGAAGCTTGATGGATTCACTTCCCGGCACCCGTGTCGCGCAACAGGGTGTCGAGCCAGCGGATGCCTGCATAATCAACGTCGAAGCCTCGGACGACGTACGGGCAAACTACGTCGCACAAACGATCCCTGGCAATTTCGCCGTCTGCGCGACGGCGAACCCGAACCGCGCCCTGCTCCCGAAGACGGGAAAGCCCCGGACGCGCGAGCGCCCGGGGCTTTTCTCGTACAGGTGTGCAGTTCAGCGCTGACGGCGGCGACGCGCGAAGCCGGCGACGCCGACAACACCTGTCGCGACGAGCACCAGCGACGCCGGTTCCGGCGTAGCGACGACATCCCGCGTCTCGAATGCGAACGTCACGTCGGAGCTGCCGTACTTGAGGTTGATGTTGTCGATCGCCCCTTCGTATGTGCCGCCCCAGCCGCTGCCGATCCCGCTGCTGATGCCGTAGATCACCGTCTTGCTGTTGACGGTCTGCCCGTTGATGGTGACGCCGTTCTTGTAGTCGGTGAGATCGACAGTGTTGAACGCGACGCTGCTGCTGCCGGTGTACTGGCGCCACCACAGGTTCGTGGTGTTCGTGATGGCTGCGGTGGTCCACACATCCGTCGCGGCGACACTGACGCCGTTGTAGATCGGCTCGTAGATGAGGAGGCCACGATCGTTCGTCGTGCTGAAGTCGCCGTCGTTGTCGATCATGAAGCGGAGCGACGGCGTGAGCCACGCCTGCGCGGTGCTCGACGAGTTGCGCAGGTAGTCGTACGACGCGCTCGTCAGGCTGCCCAGTGTGAATGGCGTGACGTACTGGCCGCCGAAGTAGTACTCCATGTCGGCCTTCGACGTGTTGGCGATCGTGCCGCTCATGTAGGCCGAGCCGGTGTCGCCGTTGTGCGTGTAGGTGGAGTTGATCCCGACCGTGGAGCCGCTGCGGACGTTGTCCCGCAGCCACTGGTCGAGAGCAAACGCGTCGCTCATGGCGGGGCCGCCTGGATTCGTGATGGTACCGGGGGAGGTGACCGTCACGACCTGCGCATTCGCCTGGGCAAACGCGGAGAGGGCGAGCACGGGCAGTACAAAGCGGAGGGAAGTGCGCGTCATTCGGTGTCTTGGTACGGGTCACTCCGTGCGTCGTCGCGCGGAGGCACAGCTGGTCAGCCTGGTCGAGGTCGTCGCCGCGAAGGTGCTCGCGACGCCGGACCGCCGCAGGGCGCGGCACTCGAGCAGTCAGCAAAGTAAGAGAAAGTGACCTCGCGCACAAATCCGCCGACGACTCATTCTGGCGCAAAGGCCTCATCACCAGTCCGTTTGCGAGCGCCGGCGCAGGTAACAGCTCCAGGTTCGCCCCGCAGTGTCATCGATCGGACCGCAGGCACGACCCGGGGACTTCTCGTTGGCAGTTCAGTTACAAGGACTGGCCCCGGCCAGGCAAATTCGACGTTCCGCACTTGTAACGCATTGGGCCCCTTCACGTTGTTCGTTGAAGGGGCCCAAGTGCTGACACTAGCTACGTACCAACTTCTTATAGGTCACCCGATGCGGCTGGTCGGCATCAGCACCCTTCCTCCT
>JBBQFW010000200.1:0-7234 GCA_038322445.1 Gemmatimonadales bacterium | reverse complement strand
CAGCGCTTCGATGAGCAGGTAGTTCATCGGGAACCAGATTGGCCCGCGCCAGTTCGAGTTGCCGCCGAACAATCCGCTCGTGCCTTCCGCCGGATCGTAGTCCACGCGGAACTCCTCGCCGCCGTGATGGAAGACGAACGGATGCTCCGCATGAACACGAGATACGGAGCGAATCCCGTACGGCGACAGGAACTCCGCCTCATCGAGCACGTAGCGAAGCACGCGCGTCAGGCGCTCGCGGGAGGGAATCGCGAGGAGGCGATGCGCGTGTCCCGCGGCCTCTCCGTTGGCGGGCTCCTCCGCCATGTACGCAATGTGGCGGCCGAGGTCGGGGCGGTTGCGCAGGAACCAGTCCATCCGCTTGCGGAAGCCCGGCAGCTTCGCGATCACGTTGTCTTCGATGATCTCGCAGGCGAACAGCGGCACGAGCCCCACGAGCGACCGTATGCGGAGCGGCGTCCGCATGTCACCGACGTGGAGTTGGTCGTAGTAGAAGCCATCCTGTTCGTCCCAAAGGCCCTGGCCGCCAAGCGTGTTCATCGCATCGGTGATGGCGACGAAGTGCTCGAAGAACTTCGACGCGACATCCTCGTACGCCGGATCCTCGCTCGCCAGCTCGAGCGCCATCGACAGCATCGTGTTGCAGTAGAACGCCATCCATGCCGTCCCGTCGGCCTGCTCCAGATGTCCGCCGGTTGGCAGCGGTTTGGAGCGGTCGAACACGCCGATGTTGTCGAGCCCGAGAAAGCCGCCGGAGAACAGGTTGTGTCCGTCGAGATCCTTGCGGTTCACCCACCAGGTGAAATTGATCAGCAGCTTCTGGAACACGCGAGCGAGGAAGACGCGATCGCGTCCGCCGCGCAGACCAGTCATCTTGTAGACACGCCATGCCGCCCAGGCATGTACCGGAGGATTCACGTCGCCGAAGGCGAACTCGTACGCGGCGATTTGACCGTTCGGATGCATGTACCACTCGCGCAGCATGAGTGCGAGCTGATCCTTCGCGAACTGCGGATCCACGGTCGCCATGGGCACCATGTGGAAGGCGAGATCCCATGCGGCGAACCAGGGATACTCCCATTTGTCCGGCATCGACAACACGTCGGCATGATACGCGTGGCCCCACTCCGCGTTGCGACCACTCCGACGCGACGCGGGCGGCGCGGGATTCGCCGGATCGCCCTCGAGCCATTCCTGAACGGAATAGTGATAGAACTGCTTCGACCACAGCAGTCCGGCATAGGCTTGCCGCGCGACGCGGCGCTCCTCTTCTGAGAGCGGCTCGACGATGCGTGACGAGTAGAACGCGTCCGCTTCGCGAATACGCTCCGCGAACACATCATACGCATCGCGCGCGCCTCCCCCGTCCGCTGCCAGGCGCAGCTCCACGATCCGCTCCTCCCCAGCAGGCACGTCCAACCGATAGTACGCTGCCGCCTTCGTCCCCACCTCGGCGGGATTTACCGCCGACGAGCGACCATCAATCACGTAGTCGTGGAACGCATCCTTCACATATGGCGACGCATTGGACGAGCCGAACACGCGCTCGGCATTCGTCTCGTTTTCCGTGAAGAGCAGGGACGGCCGCTCGCCCGACGACGCGGGCGATGCATCGAGCAGCATTCGCCCGAGCGTCGCATGATCTCCCACAATCCGCCCAGCGCCATCGCGGCGAAGTGACGGCTTTGCATGAAAGCGTTCGCCGTCGCGGCCCCACGACCACGTGTTGCGATACCAGAGCGTCGGGAGCAGATGCAGCGTAGTCGCCTCCGGGCCACGGTTCGCCACCGTGATGCGAATTCGGATATCGTCTGGCGCCGCCTTCGCGTACTCTGCCGTCACGTCGAAGTAGCGGTTGTCCGCAAAGATGCCGGTATCGGCAAGCTCGTATTCCCGATCACCATGGCCACGCCGACGATTCTCCTCTACAAGATCGGCGTACGGATACGCGCGCTGCGGATACTTGTACAACGCCTTCATGTAGGAATGCGTCGGCGTGGAGTCGAGATAGTAGTAGCACTCCTTCACATCCTCACCGTGATTCCCCTCCGGACCCGTGAGGCCGAAGAGACGCTCCTTCAGAATCGGGTCGTTGCCATTCCATAACGCGAGGCCGAAGGCCAGGCGACATTCGCGATCACAGATGCCGAGCAGGCCGTCCTCGCCCCAGCGATAGGTGCGGCTGCGCGCATGATCGTGGGGGAAGTAATCCCAGCAGCTTCCATATTCCGAGTAGTCCTCTCGGACGGTGCCCCATTGCCGTTCGGCGAGATACGGGCCCCAGCGCTTCCAGTTGCTGGTGCGTTGCGCATCTTCCTCGAGACGCCGTAGTTCTGCAAGCCTGGTGTCGGTCTTCGCGGATGGAGTCACTGGTGCTCTCGCTGAGTGAGCGGTGAGGGGTGGCCGGCTCGAAAGTAGCTCGCGCTCAGCGGACGGAAATGGCGGGCTGCCTCGAAAGGTTCCCTGATCGACGTTTGGAACCATGTGCCGCATCACGCCATTACACTGCGCGTCCGTCCACCTCCGCCCATTGATTCGATCTCATGCCTTCCACCAGCACCATTCGCATCGTGATTCTCGGGGGTGGCTTCGGCGGACTCGCGACCGCGCGCGAGCTCGAGCGCCTGCTGCCAGCGGGCGCTGATGTTCGGATCACGCTCGTCAATCGCGAGAACTATTTTCTCTTCACCCCGATGTTGCACGAGGTGGCGGCGAGCGATCTCGACCTGACCCACATTGTCAGTCCACTCCGAAAGCTCCTGTCGCGGACGAAGCTGTTCACGGGGGTGGTGGAGTCGATTGATGCTGAGCGCCGCTGCGTTGTCGTCTCTCACGCCGAGGGCGAGCACTCGCACGAGCTGGAGTACGACCATCTCGTCATCGCGCTCGGTGCCATCACGAACTTCTACGACATACCGGGCCTTGCGGAGCGCGCGGTGACGATGAAGTCGCTCGGCGATGCGATCGGGCTACGCAACCTCATGATCCAGCATCTCGAGGAGGCGGAGTTCGAGTGCAATGCCGGTATCAGGCAGCCGCTACTCACATTCGTCGTGGCCGGTGGCGGCTTCGCTGGCGTCGAGACGGTGGCGGCGATGAACGATTTTCTCCACGCGGCGATACGGTTCTATCCCTCGCTCTCCCGACAGCACGTGCGGGTCGTCGTCGTGCACGCCGGGAAGACACTGCTGCCGGAACTCGGTGAACGACTCGGGAAGTACACGGAGCGTCAGCTGGCGGCGCGCGGCGTCGATATCGTTCTCGGATCCCGGATTGTGGGGCTGGCGAACGACGCCGTGGTGCTGGCGAATGGCACCGTCGTCACGGCGCGCACCATCGTCTGGACGGCAGGGACCTCAGCGAATCCCGTCACGGACAACCTGCCCTGCGAGAAGCAGCGCGGTCGCATTCAGGCCGACGAGTTCCTACGCGTTCCAGGACTCGATGGCGTCTGGGCGCTGGGTGACTGCGCCGTCGTGCCCGACCGTGCAACCGGTTCGGCGTATCCACCAACGGCGCAGCATGCGTTGCGTGAGGGCGTCGTGGCGGCGCGCAACATCGTGGCGACGATGCGTGGTACGCCACTGGTGCCGTTCCGGTTTTCGACGATCGGGCTGCTCGCGTCGATTGGGCGACGCACCGGAGTCGCGAACATCCTGGGTGTCACTTTCTCGGGTTTCGTGGCATGGTGGTTGTGGCGCACCGTCTATCTCCTGAAGCTGCCGCGATTGGAGAAGAAGATACGCGTGGCGCTCGACTGGACGCTCGACATCCTGTTCTCGAAAGACGTGGTGCAGTTCGCGACGCATCGTGCCCCGACGATTTCGCGCGCCGACTCGTCCGGCACTGAAGCACCGGCTGTCGCAATAGAGGAAGCCGCGATGAAAGGGGTTGCGCACCGGCGCTCGTCATCAGCGCAAATGACATCGTAGAGCATCACTGGTGCGGCGAACGCGCACCAAGCGTGGTCTCAGGAGCGCTGCGGCTCGACGGCAACACGCCAGGGTACGCTGACCAGAACGGCGAGTCCACCGGCAGGCTCGTTCTTCAGCTCGAACCGGTGCTGGTCACCGTGCTGCTGTTCGAGTCGGGCGCGGGTGTTCGCCAGGCCGACGCCACCGGAGCCAGCAGCATACTCGGACGTGATACCTGGCCCATCGTCACGGATCGTCAGCTCGAGGCGCTCGCCGACCCGGCGACCGAGAATGTCGATGCGCCCTCCCGATTCGCGTTGACCGATGCCGTGACGAATGGCGTTCTCCACCAGCGGCTGCAATATCAGCGTCGGCACGAGACCATCGCGCGCCGACTCTTCGACGTCGATGCAGACGCGAAGGCGCTCCTGGAAGCGCATCTGTTGAATGTCGATATAGGACGAGAGAATCTCGAGCTCGCGTGCCAGCGGCACCTCGTTCATTGCCTCGAGATCGATCGAGAGGCGAAGCAGCTCGCTCAATCGCGCGATCATTCGGTCAGCGGTGTCGTTCTCGCCCTCGCGCACGAGCACCGAGATCGTGTGCAGGGTATTGAAGAGAAAGTGAGGATGCAGTTGCATGCGCAGCACGTCGAGTTGCGCTCGCGCCAGCCGCGACTCGAGATTGGCCGCACGCAGCTCACGCTCGCGAAAGCGCGCGTAGTACTCGAGCGCGTAGCCGACGCCAAGAATCGACCAGTACACCAGCGCGTTCGTCGGCACCGTGTCGAGAATACCCGGCCAGGGTTGCGTTGGAAGCCACGGCACCGCGCGTCCGACCCAGTATCGCAGCGTGACTTTCAGGAAAGCGATGGCAACGCCGAGGACCAGATGAGCGCCGACGACGCGAATCCTGACGCCGCCGGCGAGCGAGATACGCGCCCCCAGCCAGATCACGAGCGGGGCGATGAGCGCCCAGAGGTACCAGTCGGCCAGCATGGCGGCGAAGTTGACGGCCCACTCGGTGATGGGCGGCGGACCACCGGCGCGGCCGTGTCCGTAGCTGCTCATCAATGCGTACACCAGCGCCGACAAGCCTGTGAACAGCGCGGCGATGGTCGTCCACAGTGCGGCGTACCCAATCCATCGCGTCAGGGTCGCGGCGGGTGTCCGCGGCAGGCGCGTCATGTCGGATGGCTCTCGTGCCGGTGACGTCATCGTTGATGTATGCCGACGGGGGGGCTAGGGTATCCACATGCTAATACGTGCGCTCATCGTCGACGATGAATCGTTCGCCCGGAAGGGCCTGCGGACACTGCTGCGCGACGACGCGGACATCACGATCGTGGGCGAGGCCGCGAACGGCCGCAAGGCGGTCGCCGCGATCCGGGAGCTGCGCCCGTCGCTCGTGTTTCTCGATGTGCAGATGCCGGAGCTCGACGGCTTTGGCGTGATTGACGAGGTGGGCGTCGACATGATGCCGGCAACGATCTTCGTGACGGCGTACGATCAATATGCGCTGGCGGCGTTCGGGGTTCACGCGGTGGGCTACCTGCTCAAGCCCTTCGATCGTGAGCGCTTCGCGCGCGAGCTGCAGAATGTCAAGAAGCGCCTTGCGCAGCCCGCAGATGCTGGACTCGGCGCGGATGCGACAAAGATGCTGGAAGCGCTCCGCGGCCCGCGGCGTTATACGGATCGCCTGCTGGTGAACACGGACGGCCGCATCATCATTGTGAAGACGGCCGACATTCGGTGGATCGAGGCCGCCGACAATTACGTCCGACTGCATGTCGCAGGCGTGGGCCACTTGCTGCACGAGAGCATGCGCGCGCTGGAAGAACGACTGGATCCCAACCACTTTGTACGCGTCCATCGCTCGGCGATCGTCAACGTGGATTGGATCAAGGAGCTCCAGCCATGGTACGCCGGAGCCCTCATCGTCATCCTCCAGGGCGGGGAGCGCCTGACGGTGAGCCGCTCGTTTCGCGCGCGCCTCCTCGCTCTCGACCGGCCGCCGGAGTGAATCGGTCACGCCGCGATGACACCGTGATCCTCGGCGAGTCGCCGCAGCCGCGAGCGCAGCATCCGGCGGGCACGGTGAAGCCTTGATCGCACTGTCCCGATCGGGATGTCGAGAACCTCGGCCATCTCCTGATATGTGAAGTCGTCAACGAAGTACAAAACGGCCACGGCGCGGAGCGCGCCCGGCAATGCCTGAAGCGCTGTTGTCACCTCGTCCGATTCCAGTTGCGCGAGCAACGACGGATCCTCGCCAAACGGCCGGCGGCCGGCTGCTTCGCTGCCATGCAGCAAGGCCAGCTCGGGCGCGTCATCGACGTCGACGCTGTCCCGCCGGAAGGTCGAGGCACGAAGTCCCGCCAGGAAGCGGTTGTGCAGAATGCGAAAGAACCAGGGCTTGAAGTGACTGCCCGGAATGAATCCACCAAACCCACGCAGCGCGTTGAGCGTCGCGTCCTGCACGAGGTCTTCGGCGTCTGCACGCTCGCGAGTCAGGTTCAGCGCAGCGCGATACGCCGAATCAAGAACTGGGTAAAGCAGGGACTCGAATGTCGATATTGCTACCGCACTGCCGTCCACGTGTGACATGGGTCGCGCCCTCCGGTGCGCATGTGATCTGGAGCCAGAGTACGTGGCGCCGGAGCGAGCGACAACGAAGATTCCGTGAACGCGATACCTGCTTCCGCGAGTGGTCGTTCTTCTGGGTGAGTGTTGTGAGCGGTCACGACAGGGATGCTCCGTCGGCTCCCTCGGTTTCACGGATTGGCTGTGCGAACCGCCGCCATCGGACGGCTCGGACCCCATCGCGCAAATTGCGAGAGGAAGGGATCGACGAGCACCGTCGTCAGCCCGTCGGTGATCTCCCATCCGGCGTTCCCGAGACAGGTCAGCCGGAGTTCTTCGGTGGTGGATGTGCGTATCACCGGGACGGCGCTCGTGTCCTGCGCTGTGGCAGTCGAGGCGGTGACGAGCCAGAAGAGCAACCCGCGCGGGCGACCTCGCCGGGCCGGCGATCGTGGCCGTGACGCCGGAGCATTCCAACCGGATGTATCGCATCGTGCGGCGCGGGATTCCGGTGCGGGTGGAGGTCGAGGTGCGCAACCGGATCGGCGAGACGGTCGAGAAAGCGTCGAACCTCGTCGCCGAGATGCGCGGCACCGATCTCGCCGACAAAGTCGCGATGCTCGGCGCACACCTCGACACGTGGCACGCCAGCCCGAACGCGAGCGACAACACATCGGACGTTGCGGTGGCGATGGAGGCACTGCGCATCCTCAAGGCCGTGGGCGCGAAGCCGCGGCG
>JBBQFW010000199.1:0-7286 GCA_038322445.1 Gemmatimonadales bacterium | reverse complement strand
AGCAACGGCCATCTCCGCATCTACACGCACGACGACGTCGTTGGCGTGGAGCTGGGGGGATCGTTGAAGAACGTGATCGCCGTCGCGGCCGGACTGGTGGAAGGTGTGGGACTCGGATTCAATTCGCGCGCGGCCCTCATCACGCGCGGACTCGCCGAGATGACACGGCTCGGTGTCGCACTCGGAGCGCAACCCACCACGTTCGCCGGGCTCGCGGGGCTCGGCGACCTCGTGCTCACGTGCACCGGTGCGTTGAGCCGCAATCATGCCGTGGGCATTGCGATCGGAAAGGGAGCCACACTCGACGCCGCACTCGCGGGCAAGGAAACGGTCGCCGAGGGCGTCGCCACCACGAGAAGCACGCTTGCCCTCGCCGTGCGGGAGGGCGTCGAGATGCCGATTGTTGAAATGGTGCATCGCATCCTGTTTGACGGCCATTCCGCGCACACCGCCGTGGCGGAGCTGATGGCACGAGAGCTTCGGTCGGAGCAGGACGCATGAGCGCTGCCGAGCCGGTTCAGGAATTCTTCAGCATCGGCGAGGTGTGCGAGCTCACCGATCTCAAGGCGCATGTCCGTCGCTACTGGGAGAGCGAGTTCCGCTTCCTGAACCCCGCGAAGAATCGGTCCGGCAATCGCGTATATCAACGCCGGGAGATCGAGTTGATCCTCCTTGTGAAGCACTTGCTGCGCACCGAGAAGTACACGATCGAGGGCGCACGACAGAAGGTGGATGAGCACCGCAAAGGTGGCGAGCTGCGTACGGCCGCCCGCGCGGCGCTCACCGTGCAGACGCTTGAGTCCCTCGAGAGCGAGTTGAAGGAGCTCATCCGTTTTCTCGCCCCCGAAAAATGAACCCCACCTCGACGCTGCGGAGCTGATGCGCTTTCTCATTACGAACGACGACGGCATCCTCGCGCACGGCATCGAGTGCCTCATCGAGGCCGCCGAGCCACTCGGCCAGGTGAGTGTGGTGGCGCCCGATCGAGAGCAGAGTGCAACGAGTCACTCACTCACGCTGCATCATCCGCTTCGCCCAGTGCGGCGTGCGGAGCGTCGCTGGCAGATCGATGGAACGCCGACGGACTGCGTCATGATCGCCGTCGAGGCGTTGCTCGAGGAGCGACCCGATTTCATCCTCAGCGGCATCAACCATGGCCAGAACATGGGTGAGGACGTGCTGTACTCCGGCACCGTGGCCGCGGCGATGGAAGGACTCGCTCTGGGGATCCCCTCCATTGCGTTCTCCTTCGCCGGCGGCGACCTTCGCGCGGACCTCACGTACCTCAAGGAGCAGGTGAGCGTGCTCACGCCGCTCATCGCGCACCTCACGTCACTTCCCACCTTTCCAGCAAATACCCTCCTGAACGTCAATCTTCCTCCCGTCCCGGCCGAGGGCGTGAAGGGCGTGCGCCTCACGCGACTTGGCAGTCGTGTCTACTCAGGCTCGCTGAAGCCGATGCGTGATCCCTGGGACCGCGACATCTTCTGGATTGGCGGAGGGTCGATCACGTGGTCGGGCGAGCCGGATTCCGATTTCCGGGCGATCAGCGACGGCTACATTTCGATTACGCCGCTTCACCTCGACCTCACCAACTTCAGCATGCTCGAATCCGCGGGGAATTGGTGGCGGGAGCTCTAGAAGGCGCCATGGGGGGCGCGCGCCGCCGGCTTGTCGAGTTGCTGCGGGAGAAAGGCATCCACGACATGGCGGTGCTGCGCGCATTCGACCAGACGCCACGGCACCAGTTCGTGCCCACCGGTGTGCGGCATCGGGCATACGAGGATGCGCCCCTTCAGATCGGCAGCGGCCAGACGATTTCACAGCCGAGTATTCACGCCAGGTATCTCGAGATTCTCGCCTTCAAGGGAACCGAGCGTGTGCTGGAGATCGGAACCGGATCCGGCTACCAGACCGTGCTGCTGTCGCACCTCGTGGCGCAGGTGTTCACCATCGAGCGCATTCCCGCACTTTTCGCTGCGTCGCGCGATGCCATCAACAAGGCGGGAGCCTCGAACGTCTCCATGCTGCTTGGCGACGGTACGGTTGGGTGGCGGGAGTATGCGCCGTATGATGCGATCCTCGTGAGCGCCGGGGGCCCGACCATTCCGCAGGCGCTCGTCGCGCAACTCGCCGAAGGCGGACGCATGCTGGTGCCGGTGGGATCGCGCGAGGAACAGACGTTGACGCTGGTGACGAAGCGCGGAGCGGACATTCAACTGAAGGAAATCGCGCCGGTCCGGTTCGTGCCGCTCTTCGGCACGCAGGGATGGGGGCAGCAGTAGGTTGGCGGAGCTTCGAGTGCGGATCGCGGGGCGAGTGCAGGGCGTCGGCTTTCGCTGGTTCGTCCGTGAGGAGGCGCGCCGTCTGGGCCTGAGCGGATGGGTGACGAACCTCACGGATGGCGGCGTCGAGGTGGCGGCTGGAGGCGAGGCATCCTCGCTCCAGCGCCTGCGCGCTGCGCTGGCGGTCGGCCCATCGGGCGCTGCGGTGTCCGGGTTGGAGGACGTCGCCGACGAAGACTCGACGGCGCTGCCGTACCCTTTCACCATCCACCGATAGAACGCATGACTGAAACGTCCAGTGACCGCGAGGTGTTGCGCACTCGTGTGCTGTCGCGCCTGCGCGACGTGCCGGATTTTCCCAAGCCCGGCATCACGTTCAAGGATATCACGCCAGTCCTCGGTGACGCCGGTTTGCTGAAGGACCTGATCGCCGGACTCGTCGCGCCATGGTGGACAGCCCGAATCACGCATGTCGCCGGAATCGAGAGCCGTGGATTCATTCTCGCCGCACCAATGGCGATCGCGCTCGGAGCGGCCTTCATTCCGATTCGCAAGCCCGGGAAACTGCCGTGGCGCACAGAGGGCAGGGCGTATGCCCTCGAGTACGGCGTGGACGGGCTCGAGGTGCATACCGACGCATGTCCAGATCATTCGCGGGTGCTCGTCGTGGACGATGTGCTCGCGACGGGCGGAACGGTGTCGGCGGCCTGCGGTGTGATTCGGCAGGTGGGCGGCGAGGTGATCGGCTGTTCATTCCTGATCTCCATCGATGCCCTGCGCGGACGGGCGCTGCTTCATGACACGCCGATGGACGTGCTCGTAAATGTTTGACAATCGTGACGTCCTATGCGACGATGCATTGTCGTGCCTGCCAGAACATGCTAGAATATGGTGACGGTCCTTCCCCCGCCCAACCGTCACCGGCGCCGCACACCGCGCTAAAAATCCTCGTCATCACGCTACTACCCCTCGTCGTTCACATGAAGAGATCATTGATGGCTCCCTTGCTTCTTGCGCTGATTGCGGCGTGTACCGAAGCGGGTCCCGGGTCCGATGTGACCGGTATCTCCGCTCCCGCCGGTGCATCGAGAAGCGTCCAGAGCGAACCCATTCCGAACCGGTACATCGTCCGTTTTCGCGACAACGTGCCTTCCACACTGTTGGGCGCGCGGGTGGTGGCGAGCCGGAACGACGCGGTGATCTCGCATGTCTACAACTCGGTCATTCGCGGAGCAGCCTTCGAGATGAGCGCCGCCGCCGCCGAGAAGATGAAGTCGGATCCGAGTGTGCTGGCAGTGGAGCAGGATCAGATCGTACACTTCGCTACGACGCAATCGAATCCAACATGGGGTCTCGACCGCGTCGATCAGCGGAACCTTCCGCGGAGCAACTCGTACACGTATCGCCTTACTGGCGCTGGCGTGACGGTGTACATCCTGGACACCGGAATCAATTTCACGCATTCGGAGTTCGGTGGACGCGCCGTAAAGGGTGAAGATGAAATCACGCCCGATGGCACTGCGGCGGATTGCCATGGTCACGGCACGCATGTGGCGGGAACCGTTGGGGGATCCACTTATGGCGTCGCGAAGGGCGTCAAGCTGGTGGCCGTTCGCGTGCTCGACTGTAATGGCGCGGGTTCGCTGGCAAGTGTCATCGGCGGCATTGACTGGATGCGCCAGAATTTCAGCGGTCCGTCCATTGCCAACATGAGCCTTGGTACCGGCTATTCGCCCGCGTTCAACGCAGTGGTGGAGAACGCCATCGCGGCGGGGATCACCTTCGTTGTTGCCGCGGGCAACTCGACCGCCAACGCCTGCGACGAATCGCCAGCGAGCGCTTCAGGCGCGATTTCGGTTGGCGCCACGGATGTGAACGATGCGTTTGCGTACTTTTCGAACTATGGCCGCTGCGTGACGCTGTCCGCTCCCGGCGTGAGCATCACGTCGGCGTGGATCGGCAGCACCACGGCGTCATACGTACTCAGTGGCACATCGATGTCCTCACCGCACGCCGCTGGGGCGGCGGCGCTTTACCTGGAGGCTGCTCCGGCTTCCACCCCGGCACAGGTGTTGGCCGGTCTGGTCGGCAACGGAACCGCCGACGTCATTAAGGCGCTTCCCGCGTCCACGCGCAACCTGCTGCTGTACACAGGGTTCCTGAACACGGTTCCTGTCGCCTCCTTCACGAGTGCGTGCACCGCCCTGACGTGCACCTACGACGCTGGCGCGACCAGCGCGATCCCATCCGCGACGTACGAATGGAAATTCAGCGATGCGACGGTAGCGACCGGGAAGACGGTCACGAAGGTCTACGCTGCAGCGGGCACGTACACCGCCACGTTGAACGTCAAGGACGTCAACGGCACCAGCACGAAATCATCGACAGTCACGGTCACCAGTCCGTCGGGCAAGCCGCCCGTTGCCCGCTTTACGATGACCTGCACCACACTCTCGTGTGTGGCGAACGCGAGTACATCGACCGCCGATTCACGGGTGGCGCTCTATTCGTGGAACTGGGGCGATGGGAGCCCGGTGGAGACGCATGGCGTTCCGGTGATACAGAAGATCTACGCTGCCGCCGGCACCTACTCAGTGACGCTGACGGCAAAGGATGCCGCCGGCCTGACGAACAGCACAACGAAGTCGATCGTCGTCACGGGGTCCACGAATAAGCCGCCTGTCGCGCGGTTCACCGTGAACTGCGCCGGCCTCGTCTGCAAAGTCGACGCGAGTACCTCGACCGACGACGTCCGCGTGGCCCTGTACTCGTGGAACTGGGGCGATGGAAGTCCCATCGACACGCACGGTGTACCCGTGATCCCGAAGACGTATGCCAAGCCGGGAACCTACACGATCACGTTGACCGTGCGGGATGGGGCTGGGTTGTCGGGTACGACCACGAAGTCAGTCATCGTGGATGCCCCTGCAAACCAGCCACCTGTCGCGCGCCTCACCGTGCGTTGCATAGCGCGCGCGTGCACGGCCGACGGGAGCGCGTCCACAGACGACGTACGAGTTGTCAGTTACAAGTGGAGCTGGGGCGATGGCACACCATCGCAGATGCACAATGTGCCAAGCATGGGCTGGACGTACGCGCGCACTGGCACCTACGTCGTCACGCTGCTCGTGACGGATGATGGCGGCTTGACGCACTCTGCATCGACGAGCGTGACGGTGCCGTAGCGCAGCAGCGCGTTCGGTCAGGCGTTGGGCAGGGGGACTTCGTTCAGCAGCGCGATCGGACCATACGTGTCCGGTCGCGCTGCACTCGTTCGGGGGGTAGATTATGGGGCTTGTCTGTTGGCGGCGGACAGAATCTTACCGGTAGGACCCCAGACCGTGCCGAGGGGAGAGCAGCGACCGCCTCCCACCGGCGCCGATTGCCCCTGTAGCTCAGGTGGATAGAGCAGCGGTTTCCTAAACCGTTGGCCGGGTGTTCGAGTCACCCCAGGGGCACGGCGGTCTCGATATGAACCATACACTGCAGAGTCCATGACGCATCCAGTTTCCGAAACCGAGATGAACGCGGCGCCAGCCAAGGCGGAGAGCTTCGTCGATTGGTTTCATATCAATTCGCGATTGATCACCATTGGCGCCATTGTGGTTGCGGCTGTCGGGTTCGGCGTCTGGTTCATCGAACGAACGGCGCTGAACGAGTCGATCAGCGCGGACAAGCAGCTACTGACCGCGAAGGCGTCGCTGAACTCCCGCAATCTTCCGCTTGCCGAGTCAGACCTGAAGAAGGTGGTGGACAAGTACGGCAAGCGTCCCGCGGGCATCGAGGCCGGGCTTCTGCTGGCCCAGCTAAAGCTGGAGAAGGGAGATGCGCAGGGCGCCGCGACGGAGCTGGAGGCACTGACATCCAAGGTCCCGACCGGCGCCGGCTCCTCCTCAATCCTGGGCCTGCTCGGCGACGCGAAGTCGCAGCTCTCAAAGCCTGCCGATGCGGCAGTTGAGTATGAAAAGGCAGCTCTCCAGGCTGGTGGGCCAAACGAGCGGAGTTTCTGGCGCTCGAAGGCGGCGCGCGCCTATATGGACGGTGGCAAGTCTGCCGAGGCGCGGAAGGTGTTCGAGGTGCTGGCGACGCAACACGATAACGAGGCCGTAGCCACCGAAGCTCGCGTCCGGCTCGGCGAGATGGCGGTTGCTGCCAAGTCCTGATGAACGAGAAATGCAGTTGAGGAAGCGGGCCGGTCTCCTACAAGACCGGCCCGTTTTCCGTTGAGGTAGCGGATGATCGCCGTGCGTGCCTGTCGTTCTAATGCCCGTCGTGAATCGCTCGCGTTTCATCGGTGAGGCGTGAGTGAGAGGGCAGCCGCTGCCGGAACACGACAGTATCGCAGCAGTCTCGAATAGAAGTCCTCAAGATATGGTACGTATAAGATGTATTATGTAAACTTAGTCTGTGGGAAAGTGTGGAGAACAATACCGCATCACGATGTCGCTCATTTGCTAAGCCTATACCGTTGAGAAATTTGAGTAATCATTCCTCAACCGATCTATCACGCAGCCCTACCACGAGCGCGCCGCAAACCGGAAGAGCGAACATAGCCCATAATCACTGCCGCATTGATGGTGCTTCGAACCTACAGTTCGCCCAGTTGACCGGTAAATACGATGCGCGCCTCGCCCGCCAGCGACGGCTGCCACCCTGTGTGGGAGTGCGAGAGACGAACGCGCAGCGCGCGCCCTGAGCGGGTCGTCAGGGACACGACCTCCTGGATCTCTCCAGCCTCCGCCAGGAGGATTGCCGTCGCCACCGCCCCTGTGCCGCACGCCAGCGTCTCGCCTTCGACCCCGCGCTCATACGTTCGAACTCGCCAGGCGCCGCCAGCATCGCGGGACACAAAGTTCACGTTCGCGCCATGCTCGAGCGATGGATCGTTCCGCAGTGACCGACCGCGCTCCCGGACGTCGACGATTGCCACATCAGCGACTCGTACCACCAGATGTGGAACACCGGCGAGCGCAAATCCAATACCTTGTTCGCCGGTGCCAA
>JBBQFW010000198.1:0-7305 GCA_038322445.1 Gemmatimonadales bacterium | reverse complement strand
AGTCCGGTTGCGATGGTTACATCGAGAAGCCGATCGACCCGGAAACCTTCGTGGCGGAAGTGATGCGAATCACCGCGGTCACGCCCACCCCGACCGCGGAAACCGCATGACGCGCGTACTCGTCGTTGACGACAAGGACGAGAACCTCTACTACCTCCAGGTACTGCTCTCCGCCAACGGATACACGGTGGAGTGCGCGCACCACGGCGCGGAGGCCCTCGCCCTTGCGCGCGCCACGCCGCCGGACCTTGTCGTGTCCGACCTGCTGATGCCGGTGATGGACGGGTTTTCCCTCCTGCGCCACTGGAAGGAGGACGCCACGCTCCGTCATGCCCCGTTCATCGTGTTCGCCGCCACCTACATGGATCCCGGCGACGAGAAGCTCGCCCGCAACCTCGGCGCCGATGCCTTCATCCTGAAGCCGGCCGAGCCGGACGAGCTGCTGGCGCGCATTCGCGAGGTGCTGGACAGGGCGGCCGCCTCCATGCCCGCATTGCCGAAGCAGCATTTCGGCGACGAGGACGAACTGCGTGAGGTCTACGGAGACGCGCTCATCGGCAAGCTCGAAGAGAAGACGCGCAAGCTCGAGCAGGCCAACCGCGCGCTGGAGCTGGACATCGCGGAGCGCAAGGTCACGGAGGAGCGGCTGCGGCTCCTCAGCTCGGCCGTCTTGCAGGCCCGCGACTCCATCATGATCACCGATGCGAACCTCGCATCACCCGGCCCCACCACGATCTTCGTGAATCCGGCCTTCACCCTCATGACCGGCTACACCGCGGAGGAAGCCATTGGTCGCTCGCCCCGCATACTACAGGGGCCACGCACGGATCAGGCGCTCATGACGCGACTGCGCGACACACTCGAACAGGGCGGTGTGTTCGAGGGAGAAACGATCAACTATCGCAAGGATGGCGCGCCGTACCACCAGGAGTGGCATATCGCGCCCATCCGGAATGGCCGGGAGGACATCACCCACTATGTGGCCATTCAGCGGGACATCACCGCACGGAAGGACGCGGAGGAGCTGGTGCGCGAGAGCCAGACGCGCCTGGCGCTGGCGACGGAGGCGGCGCGCATCGGCATCTGGGACTGGGACCTGCTGACGAAGGCCATGCTCTGGGATGCGCAGATGCATTCGATGTACGGCATCACAACGGATCTCGCGGAGGGGGCCTACGATTCGTGGCTGTCGGCGCTGCACCCGGACGACTACGCGCGCGTGATGTTCGAGACGGCCGCCGCCCTCGATGGCAGTCGGGAATTCCACATGGAATTCCGGATTGTATGCCCCGATAGCGCCATTCGCGTGATCGAGGCGCACGCCACCGTATTTCGCGATGCGGAGGGTACGCCCACCCGCATGATCGGCGTCAACTGGGATATCACCGATCGCAGGGAACACGAGCGCCGCGTCGTCGAACAGGCCGAGTTGATCGACCAGGCGAACGATGCGTTTGTCGTCCGTGACCTCGAGCACCGCGTCGTCTTCTGGAGCAAGGGAGCCGAGCGCCTGTACGGATTCAGTGCCGGCGAGGCAGCAGGTCGGATCCTCAACGAGCTCGTGCGCCCGGATAGCGCAGTCTTCCACGAAGCACTCGCCGCCGTCCTGGAGCACGGCGTGTGGAGCGGCGAGATCGCCGAGGTGACGAAGTCGGGTGCGGCCATCGTCGTCGCCAGCCGGTGGACGCTGCTGCGCGATGCGGATGGGCAGCCCAAGTCGATCCTCGCCATCACCACCGACGTCACGGAGCGCAAGCAGCTCGAACGCCAGTTCCTTCGCGCACAACGCCTGGAGAGCATCGGCACGTTGGCAGGCGGCATCGCGCACGACCTCAACAACGCGCTCGCGCCGATGATCATGTCCCTCGAGCTGCTGAAGATGACGTTCACCGACGACGACAGCCTGGCGCTCATCGACACGCTCGCGTCGAGCGCGCATCACGGCGCCGACATGGTGCGTCAGCTCCTGTCGTTCGCGCGCGGCGTCGAGGGCGAGCGCGTCGAAGTCCAGGTCGGTCACCTGCTGCACGAAGTGGAGAAGATCGCACGGGATACCTTCCCCAAGTCCATCGTGGTGCGCACCAGCGTGGCCGCCGACCTCTGGGCCATGCGCGGAGATCCCACGCAGGTCCATCAGGTGCTCATGAACCTCTGCGTCAACGCGCGCGATGCCATGCCGTTCGGCGGAGCGCTCTCGCTCTCCGCGGCCAACGCCACACTCGATGCGCAGCTCACCGCCACAAACCCGCGCGCGCTGGCCGGACCCTTCGTGGTCATCCGGGTGACGGACACGGGCACCGGCATGCCACCGGAGCTGCTCGAACAGATCTTCGATCCCTTCTTCACCACGAAGGAAATCGGCATGGGGACGGGGCTGGGTCTCTCGACGTCGCTCGCCATCATCAAGAGTCACGGCGGATTCCTGCGCGTCGAGAGCGAGCCGGGAAAAGGCACGACCTTCACGCTCTACTTCCCCGCCCACGCCAGCCTGGCCAACGGGCCAGTGCCGGAGAAGCCCGCACAGAAGCGTGGCAACAACGAGTTGATCCTCGTCGTGGACGACGATGCGTCTGTCCGCCACGTCATCGAGCAGACGCTCAAGGCCTTCGGGTATCGCGTGCTGGTGGCGGACGACGGCGCGGACGCACTGTCCGTCTATGCGACGCGCGGCGCCGAGATTTCCGTCGTCGTGACGGACATGATGATGCCGGTGATGGACGGCATCGCGATGATTCGCGTACTGCGCAAGCTGAATCCCGACGTGCGCATCATCGCGACGAGTGGACTCCTCACGAGCGCGGACACGGCGCGCGCGGCCAGCCTGGGCGTGAAGAGCTTCCTGTCGAAGCCGTTCACCACGGAGACACTGCTCAACGCGCTGCGAACCTGCCTGGCACGGCCCTCGGCGCCCTGACGAGCCACCAGAGGAGTCGAGCCTAGTGCGCGTCGCTTTCATCGGATTCGGCAGCGTCGGACGCGCGCTGCACGCGCTGCTCGAGCGCAGGCGCGATGCACTCGTTCTTGAGTATGGCATCGGGTGCACCATCACGGGTGTCGCCTCGCGCAGCATCGGCTGGCGTGCCGACGCCACGGGCCTCGATCCATCACATCCAACCGGCACGGCATGCCGCGACGTACGCCAGTGGCTCGCCGAGTCGCGCGCCAACGTGGTGTTCGAGGCAATCGCGCTGGATCCGCACACCGGCCAGCCTGCGCTCGACTACCTGCGCGCCGCGCTCGAAGCGGGCGCGCACGTCATCTCGGCGAACAAGGGCCCGCTCGTCCACGGCTATCAGGAGTTGCGCCGCCTCGCGGCCCACCGCGGGCGACAGTATCGCTTCGAATCCGCCGTCATGGACGGCGCGCCGGTGTTTTCACTCGTGCGCGAGTGTCTTCCTCTCGCGGGGTTGAGCGCCGTGCGCGGCGTCTTCACGTCCACTGCCACGGTGGTGCTCGAGGCGGTGGAAGAAGGACTCACCGTCGCCGAAGGCATCGCGCGTGCACAGCGACTCGGCATCGCAGAAGCCGACCCATCGTACGACGTCGACGGCTGGGACTCGGCGGTGAAACTCTGTGCGGTCGGGAACGTGCTGCTCGGCGGTGACCTCCGTCCCGGCGACGTCGCGCGGGAAGGCCTGCGATCGTTGACCGAGATGGCCGTACAGCAGGCGTTTGCCGAGGGCCGTCCCTATCGGCTCGTCGGCGAAGTCGGGCGGAATGTCGATGGCGTCATCCGGGCTCGGGTCGCGCCCGCGCAGTGTGCGACTGGTGATCCACTCGGCGTCGTTCGTGGCGCGACGCTGGTCATGCACTACGAGGCCGAGATGTTTCCGGGCGGCCTCACGCTCACGTCACATGATCCCGACCCGTCGACCACGGCGTTCGGCATGCTGACGGATCTGGTGAGCATCGCGCGCAGCAACGATCACCCGCGCGGAATGAGCGGCGCGAAGGAGACTTCCACCGACATGGGGCATCGCGGATGACGATACCATCCTCGTGGCCTTGCGACGCGCTCGACGGTGAGGAGCCATCGGAGGCCGCACTCGCCCTTCTTGCGCAACGCGCGCAGGCTTTCCGGATCACGCACGACCATCGGGATCTCTGGCCGGGTGTCGATCCGGGAGCCATTCGCACGGCGGCGGATCACATCGGCAAGGCGGTGGCGGCGGTGCTGGCGGGTTCGCGCACGCAGCTGTCGGCCGACGCGAACGCATCTGAAGCCTTCAGCATCGCCGCGCATGTGACGGGCGTTGGTCCGCTGCTTGGCCACTGGTGCGAACGGAATGCGCTCGAAGCCGACGAAGTCACGCGTGCCGTGCTGGCGTTGCATCTCCGGCATGCGCGTATGCGCGTCGAACGTGTGAGTGCGTCCGTGCGATCCCTCGTGGACGCGTTGGCGGATCACGCCATTTCACCCGGCATCCTCAAGGGCTTTCACACCGCGCACTGCTACTTCCCCGAGCCCGGCACGCGCTCCTTTGCCGACGTGGATCTGGTGGTCGATCCGACCGAGCTCGCGCGCGCCATTGATGTCCTCCGCGCCCAGGGGTACGTCGAAGGTGATGGGTATGATGCTCCCTACAAGCGAGTGTGGCGACCGCCAGGCGAGGACAGTCGTGTCCGATCGTTCACGTTCTGGCACGCCCGCAGCGGCTGGATCATCGAGCTGCACAGCGGAGCACTCTTCGAGCACCTGCGTGGCCATTCGGTGCGGCTCGACGCGCTCGGAGAATTGAATGCCACGTGGGATTTTCACGGGACGTCATTGCGTGTGGCATCCCAGCCTCAGCTGGTCGCGCTGCTCGCGACGCATGCATCGGGCGAGCTGTACGCGTCCCGCCTGCTGCGCCTCGTCGAGCTGGTGCTGGTCATCCGCAAGGATCGCGCAAGCGATCGGCTCGACTGGCCAGCGGTGACGGAGCTTCTCAGGAGTGCCAACGCCCTGCGCTTCGCCTACCCCGCGTTCACCCTGGCTGAACAGCTTGTGCCGGGCACCATCGACGCGGCAACGCTCGAGGCGACTGCGAAGGCGAGCACTGCCCGGACGCGCGCGTTCGTGGCCGGATTCACTCCAACGTCGCCCCTGCTTCGAGGCACGGTGTCCGTTGCGCAGCTGCTCATGTGGACCACGAACCCCTGGCAGGTATTGACTCGCCTTTGGGCGATGATCGCTCCCGTGGGTGCCGAGAGCTCCGAAAGCCCACTGACTGTCTACCGCAGCAGGGCGCGGCGGTTCTGCGTCGCGATTCTTCGCCGCTCCGTCCCTGGCCGTGCACCCTGATCGCAGCTTCGACATTACTGCATCGGAACGTCATCATCGGCATTCCTGCCCCGGAGATCACCGGGCGGAGCACGCAGACATACGTCGCCGCAGGCTCGTGAATGCCGATGGGAGGCCTGTCTCCCTTGAACACATGCCGGCCTGATTTCCTCGAGGGGTGATGCCAACTTCTCCCCCACGACTATCGCGGGCCGGGAGTGCCCGCGGCGCGATGCGTGCGGTGGACGGCGCCATGACTCAAGGTTCCAGCATCAACCGGCAATGGCTCCTCGCCGAACGACCGTCGGGCGAGCCGACGAGCAACACCCTGCGCCTCGCCGAGACCTCGGTTCCGGTACCTGGCGATAGGCAGGTGCTCCTGCGCACGGTCTTCCTGTCGCTCGACCCCTACATGCGCGGCCGCATGAGCGACGCCCCGTCGTACGCCGCCCCCGTCGCCGTTGGCGACGTGATGGTCGGAGGCACGGTGTCGCGCGTCGTCGAGTCGAACCTCCCCGCGTTCGCGAAAGGCGACTGGGTGCTGTCGTACAACGGCTGGCAGGACTACGCGGTGTCCGACGGACGCGGCGTGTCGAACCTCGGCGCCTCGCCCACGCACCCCTCGTGGGCCCTCGGCGTTCTCGGCATGCCCGGCTTCACGGCCTGGGCCGGCCTCACCCTGATTGGAAAGCCGACGGTGGGCGAGACAATTGTAGTGGCGGCGGCAACTGGGCCCGTCGGTGCCACCGTCGGCCAGATCGGCAAGCTCCTCGGCTGCCGGGTCGTTGGTGTCGCAGGCGGCGCGGAGAAATGCGCGTTCGCGGTGGACACCCTCGGTTTTGATGCGTGCCTGGACCATCGAGAGCCCGACCTGCGTGGCCGGCTCGCTGCGGCCGCACCCAGCGGCATCGACGTGTACTTCGAGAATGTAGGAGGCGCCGTGTTCGACGCCGTGCTCCCGTTGCTGAATACACGGGCCCGTATCCCGCTCTGTGGCCTCGTGTCGCAATACAACAACACGCGCCTGCCCGACGGCCCGGATCGGACCGGCTGGCTCATGGGGCAGATCCTGCGAAAGCGCATCACCGTGCAGGGCTTCATCGTCTTCGAGGACTTCGGACCGCGGTATCCCGAGTTCGCGGCAGCCATGCACGGTTGGATCGCGGAAGGAAAGATCGTCTATCGCGAGGACGTCGTCGACGGACTCGAGAACGCGCCGCAGGCATTCATCGGAATGCTGCGCGGCGACAACTTCGGCAAGCGCGTGATTCGCGCGGGAGACAACGACGTCCAATGACCAGGAAGATCCTGATGGTGCTCACATCACACGACCAGCTCGGCGACACAGGAAAGAAGACTGGCTTCTGGCTCGAGGAGTTCGCCGCACCGTACTATGTGTTCAAGGATGCGGGCGCGGACGTCACGCTCGCGTCGCCGAAGGGTGGCCAGCCGCCCCTCGATCCGAAGAGCGATGACGCCGACGCGCAGACCGACGACACACGCCGCTTCAAGGGTGACACCGCCGCGCAGCACGCGCTCGCGTCAACCGTGACGCTGTCGGACGTGAAGGCTGATGGCTTCGACGCGATCTTCTATCCCGGCGGTCACGGCCCGCTGTGGGATCTCGCCGAGGACGCGGACAGCCGCCGGTTGATCGAGGCGTTCGCGAAGAAGGGGCAGCCCATCGGCGCGGTCTGCCATGCGCCGGCCGTGTTCCGTCACACCAACGGCCCCGATGGAGCAAAGCTGGTGGCGGGCAAGCGTGTGACGGGCTTCACCAACAGCGAGGAGCAGGGCGTGGGGCTCACCGACGTCGTGCCCTTTCTGGTGGAGGACATGCTGAAGCAGAACGGCGGGAAGTACGAGAAGGGCGCCGACTGGGGGAGCTACGTGGTGCGCGATGGCATGCTCGTGACCGGGCAGAATCCGGCGTCGTCGGCCGCGGCAGCGAAGGAGTTGCTCACGTTGCTCGGGTAGCGATCGGCCAGGTTGTACGGGTAAACGATGGGGCCGGCGCACCAGCGCCGGCCCCATCGTCACAA
>JBBQFW010000197.1:0-7334 GCA_038322445.1 Gemmatimonadales bacterium | reverse complement strand
GAGCGCGTATGCATCCATCGACCTTCATCGCGTCGGCGACTACACGCCCTACTTGTTCCGCACGCGTGACTACGGAAAGACGTGGACGAAGATCATCGGCGACCTGCCGACGAACCAGCCGAGTGGCAGCTTCTCGCGCGTAATTCGCAACGATACGAAGAAGGCGGGCTTGGTCTTCGCGGGCACGGAGAGCGGGATGTACGTGTCGTTCGACGACGGCGATCACTGGCAGTCGCTCATGCAGAACCTGCCGAACACGTCGTATCGCGACATCGCCATCAAGGACAACGACCTCATTGTCGCCACGTATGGCCGCGGGTTCTGGGTGCTCGACGACTACTCGATGCTGCGCGAACTGACGCCGGCCATCGCGACCGAGCCGGCGCATCTCTTCAAGCCCGGCGACGCGATGCGCCTGCGCCGCAACGTCGGTGCCGACACGCCCTTTCCGCCTGAAGTCACGCATGCCGACAATCCCGCCGATGGCGTGACGGTGGACTACTGGCTCGCGCGCGCGCCGCAGGGCGACATCACTCTCGACGTGCTGGACGCGTCGGGAGGTGTGGTTCGGCACATGACGAGCCGCGTGCACGCACCGGTGTCCGAGGCGGCGCGGCCGCCGCATCCGAACTTCTGGGTGGCATCGCCTTTCGCACTGCCGAAGCTGGCCGGCACCAATCGTACGAGCTGGGACCTGCGTCACGACGCACCTCCCGCGCTCTCGCACAGCTTCGAGATCAATGCGAATCCCGGCCGGACGCCGGCGTCGCCCGAAGGTCCGGTCGCACTGCCGGGCGTGTACACGCTGAAGCTGAACGTCGACGGTCGCACCTACACGCAGGTCGCGACGGTGCGCGCGGATCCCCATTCGCCCGCCACGCCTGCGGCGTTGCGCGCGCAACACGACCTGCAGGTGCGCCTGCTCGAAGCCGTCGCGCTCTCGTACGAGGCGCGTGAGCGGGCAGGGATGCTGCGTACGTCGTTGCGCGGATTGCCGACCGGCGTCGACCTCGCTGACGTCGCCAGCCGTGCGACGGTGCTGATCGCGCAGCTCGACACGGTGTACGGGCTCGATGGCGGCGGGCGCGGACGCGGCGGCGCCACGGCGGCACCGAGCTTCTCCGGACTCAACGCCACACTCATCGCCCAGCTGAATGCCCAGGACCTCGGCGACATGGCGCCGACGACGGCCGCACGGGCGGCGTTCACGAAGTCCTGTGTGGATCTCAAGAGCGTCATCGGCTCACTCGAACGCATCAGCACGAAGGATCTCGTGTCGTTCAACACGGTGTTGACCGGTCGTGGCAAGACCGCCGTCGTGATCGACGGCAAGCCGTTCCGTATTCCCAAGTGCTGAGCTAGTGTCCACGCTGAAAGGAATTGTGATATTCGTTCGTCATGCCCGCGCACGCGGGAATCCATGTTCACAGGGCCCGAAATGGATTCCCGCTTTCGCGGGAATGACGCGTGTCGGGAGGAGGACGAGCCAATGACCCCACCTGACCCAACGCCCGACGACGGGCGATTTCGGCGGACGCTCATCCGGGTGATGAGCGTCCAGGTCGTCACGCTGATTCTCCTCTGGCTCCTGCAGCAACGGTACGCCCGCTGATGCGCGCGATGCATCCGCTCAACTGGGTCGTGGTCATTGCGTGGCTCTCCTACGTGGCGATCGACGGACTGCGACGCGCGCGCGGGACGAAGCACATCGAGGGATACTTCCTCGCGAACCGCGACCTGCCGTGGTGGGCGGTGGGGCTGTCCGTCATGGCGACGCAACTGTCCGCGGTCACGATGATCGGCACCACGGGGCAGGGTGCCGTGGACGGAATGCGCTTCGTCCAGTTCTACTTCGGGTTGCCGATCGCGATGGTGATCCTGGGGGTCACGATCGTGCCGTTCCTTCACGGCGCGAAGGTCTTCACCGCCTACGAGTTTCTCGAGCGACGCTTCGATGCGAAGACACGCTCGCTCACCGCGTTCCTCTTCCTGCTCTCGCGGGGCATGTCGTGCGGGACGATTCTCGCGGCGCCCGCCGTCGTATTCTCCGCGATCTTCGGGTGGCCACTCGGCTGGTGCGTGCTGCTCATGGGCGTGCCGACCGTGATCTACACGATGATCGGCGGCGTGCAGGCGGTCACGTGGGCCGACGTGAAGCAGATGGTGCTCATCGTCGTCGCGATCACGGCGGTCGTCACGGTGTTACTCCTGCGCATTCCGGTGTCGCCGAGCGATGCGCTGCACCTTGCGGGCGCCACGGGGAGGCTGCGCGTGTTCGACTTCAGCTTCAGCCTGAAGAACACCTACACCTTCTGGTCTGGACTCATTGGTGGGACGTTCCTCATGCTGTCGTACTTCGGCACGGACCAGAGCCAGGTGCAGCGGTATCTCACCGCGCGTTCGGTGAGCGAGGCGCGGAGCTCGCTGCTCATCAGTGCCTACTGGAAGATTCCGCTCCAGGCGATGGTGCTGCTCATCGGCGTGCTCGTCTTCGTGTTCTACCAGTTCGTTGCGCCGCCCATGCTGTACAACCCGGTGCAGGAGGCGAAAGTCCGCGCCGCCCAGCCGGCCGCACTGGCCGCTCTACAGTCGCGCTTCGATACCGCGGTGACGGCGCGGCAGGTGGCGGCGCATGCGGTGTCAGCGGAACGCGCGAGGGGCAACGATGACGCCCCGATTGCCACGGCACAGTTTCGTGCCCTCGACTCCACGGCGACGGCTGTGCGAGCGGAGGCCCTCGCCCTCGTGGAGAAGACCACCGGCCAGCAGTCGAAGGACGTGAACTATATCATCCCGCGATTCGTCGTCGAGCAGTTACCGATCGGGCTGGCGGGATTGTTCATTGCCGGCGTGATGGCAGCGGCGATGTCGGCGATCGCGGCCGAGCTCAACTCGCTCGCCACCGCGACGGTGATCGACTTCTATCGTCGGTGGGTGCGGAAGGAGGCGAGCGACGCGCACTTCCTCGCGGTCGGCAAGGGGGCGACGGCCTTCTGGGGGATATTCGCGTGTATCGTCGCGTCCTATGCGGCCACGCTCGGATCCCTGATCGAAGTGGTGAACCGTTTCGGGTCGTTCTTTTACGGGTCGATCCTGGGAGTGTTCATGCTGGCGATGATTCCCCGCGCGCGTGCGCTGGGTGCGTTCATCGGATTGATCGTCGGGATGCTGGCGGTTGCAGCCGTGAACTTCGGTGCGCCGCAGGTGTCGTTCCTGTGGCACAACGTGGTAGGTGCGGTAACGGTGGTCGCAGTCGGGATGGCGTTGAGCGCGGGACGGGGTGCGCCTCACGCTGCCGCCAGTCGCTGAGTCAGGTTTGGCGCGCTGTTCTAGCAAAAACAACTGCAACAGCAATTCACCACGGAGGTCACAGAGGACACGGAGGACTGCCTGCTCGTCTCGAGAGAACAGCGTTGTTCCGCTTTCCTCCGTGTCCTCTGTGACCTCCGTGGCAAGATGGCTTTTTCTGTTGTTTGACGCCGACGATCAGGGATTCGGCTGCAGCGCTGCTGCCTTCTTCAGCGCATCCACAGATGACGCCGTGTCGCCGCCTTGCAACTGGACCTGCGCGATCGTCTGGTACGTGGATGCCGACTTGTCATAGTTGACGAGATTTTCCTTCAGCAGCGCAAATGCGGCGGGGCGCTGGTTCATGCGTGCGAGGTCCGCTGCCGCCACGTTGAGCGCATTTTCGCTGAAGTCGTACGAAGCACTGCCGTAGTAGCGGCTGCGGAGTCCGCGATAGAGCGTCAGGGCGGAGTCGGCGCCGTTGGCGTCCACGGCATTGGCGTGCGCCACGCGCAGTGTCTGCGGCTTTGCCAGTCCGTGATGACACGTCTCGCAGGAGACGCGATCGCGCTCGCCGATTGTGCGGCCCGTCGCCGGCAGGTACTTGCCGTTGATGTCGCCGACCATCTTGAGCATCTCGCGCGCGACCTTCTTCGTCTCCTTGTCGTCGAGGGCGAAGTCGAGCTGCGGACCGCCGCGCCCACCACCCTGTGCGCCGGGCGGCGGGCCACCAGCAGCAGATGGTGCGCCCGGAGGTGGCCCACCAGCTGGTGCGCCGGCGGTTCCCGCTGCGGCCTCCGTATGACAATGCACGCAGTTCACGCCAAGAGCCGCCGTGAACCCGCCCATGATGGCGACGACTTGCTGGCGCGGCATGTCCTTCGGCAGCACCTGGAGATTCTTCGGTGGTTCGCCGCCGCGCCCGCCGCCCTGCGCGGCAAGCATGGCCGGCGCGGCGATCGCGGAGAGGGCGGCGAGCGAGAAGGGGCGGAGTGCCATCAGCGGTTGCTCCGGACCGGGGGTCGATTGGGCGGTGCTCGCCAAACAGTACGACGGCGGTCCGCCTGATGTTGGAACGAGCACGCCAGATGCTCAACGGACACTTCTGGAACGCCATACCTTTCAGGTAACGACGTAGACAAAAGATGTCTTGGATCGTGTCGACTGGGGCGGATATCTCTCTTTCACCAACAGAACGCCACACCATCGACACTCTCGACAGGACACGCCAATGCGCACCTCACTCTCGCTCCGCTCGTCGATCACCCTCGCCGCCTTCTGCGCTGCCGCGGGCAGCCCGGTGGCCGCGCAGTCCGCAGTCGCGGGGAATGTGCGCGCCGTCGTTACCGCCGCATCGTCCGCCGACGCCGTAACGCCGCGGACCGTGGCCGTCTACACCTTCGGCGCCTCACGCAGCGCGGGTGTTCCCGCGCAGGTCACCGTCCTCGATTCGGCTGGCACGTTCCAGGCGAGCTTCCGTCTGCCCGGTTCGAACGCACGCCACGAGATGGCTGTGGACGCGCGTGAGGGCGACCTCTACCTGCAGGGCAGCACGTCGTCTGGCATCCTGACGCTCGTGCTCTATCCGATCGACACGGACGCCGCGGGCGCGGTGATCGGCCGGTGGGCGGTGGGTTCCAGCGAAGGCGAGTTGCTGCGCGGTGTAAAGCGGTAGGTCGGACGGCGAGGCATCAACGAACACCGTCCCGCACACACCTGAAGCCGCCGCCGTCCTGGCGGCGGCTCTCGTTGGCAGCTAAGCCGGTGAACGAACACCAGGAGTCGCATTTGCCGAGGTGCCGGTGCTGCCGGTGCCTGCGGCGGACGGCGACGTCGAAGCGGGCGTAGCTGGGATGGCGCGCACCGGAGCACGATGAACGGTGCCCGCGCCATTCCTGTTGGTGCCACTCGTGCCCGCGCTGCCGGTGCCCGTCGTGCCGCTCATGCCGCCGCCTGTCATATCGGTAGTGCCGGCGCCGTTGCCCTTCATGCCTTTCATCACCGGACTGACGCCCTGCTTGCCAGCGAGCGTCGATGCGTGAGTCTTGTGCGTCCGGCGTCGCGACGGCGACACTGCGCTCCCCGTCGTCGTCCTCTTCGCGCCCTTGGTCGTCGCGGCTGTTGCAGCATGGGGCCGGGTGCTGCTCGTCGACTGCGCGAGGCTGCTCGAGCTGGCGCAGGCGCACAGCGCGGTGATCCCGAGTGCGATGGTATACGTCCTGGCGATGTGCATGATGGTCCGCCTCCGAGTGATCCGTCTCTCGTTCGTTGACAGCGCGTGACGTGCTGACGATCAAGCTCGAGGCGCTGCCTCGCTCGCGTCATGATCCCTCGTAAGGCAATGTTGTGGCCGCACCTGGCGAGCCCAGCCCCAGGAGCGCGCGGCGAATCAGCGGGTCACCTTCCGGCGACTGACGAGCGGTCCATTCCGTATCCTGACGACGCCATCCGCTATCCGCGGTAGCCCTTCCACAGCCATTCGAGGGCCTCGGGCAACGTCTGCTGCTTTACCGAACGTTCGCAGTGTCCGGCATTGCGCGAGAACACGAACTGGTACGGATATCCCTTCACCGCGAGCGCGCCCGCCATGCGCTCATTGGCCACCACCCAGTCATGCATCCCATCGCGCATGACGTTGGGATTGAAGAGGTCTCGATCTCCCACCTGCATCCAGAGCCGGAGCGGCTTGCGCGGCGAATTCGGGATGATGCTCTCGTGAAACCCCCACGCGCCATGGGGCGTCTCGGCGCTGTGGGGCCACTGCTGATTCACGAAGGTGCCTGAATAGGTCAGCACGCGGTGATAGAGCTCGGGGTGATACCACGCCATGATCAACGCCGCCGAGCCGCCAGAGCTGCAGCCCATCGTCGCGCGTGCGTCGGGATCCTTCGTCAGCGTCACGCCGTATTGCTTCTCCACCAAGGGCAGCACTTCGCTCTCGACGAACTCCGCATACACGCCCGACATCGTGTCGTACTCGAGACCGCGCTGGCTCCCCTGCGCATCGCCGCTTCCGTTCCCGATGGCAATCGCGACCATCACCGGCACCTTTCGCTCGGCGATGAGGTTGTCGAGCGTCGTGAAGAGCAACGGGTCCGGTCCGTCCGCTCCGACAATGAATGGTGCGATCGATCCCGGTACATACTGCTTCGGGACGTACACCGACACGCGCCGCGTGTATGGCGCCGGATGGCTGGTGGTGACGACAAGTGACGTCGGGTCCGCGGGATCGACGGTGCCAAACGTGCCTGCCTCGCGCGCGACGCCGGGATAGATCCGGCTGTCGGTGGAGCTCATCGTGAACGAGTAGACCGCGCCACGGGGCACGCTGTCCTTTGTCGTCACCCCCACCGCAGCAGCATGCGTCGGGCCGATGATGAAGTTTCCGTCGACGTTCGCAGGAGGAACGGCGCCGTCCGGCAGCTCCTTCGCGTTCACGGATCCAGCGGTATGTGGATCGCGCGTCGGCGGCGTGGGACGCGGAGTGGGTGTGGTCGCGATCTGGCCGCCGGCCGATGGCGCCGGGAAGCTGCTGTGCACTTCCGGGGCACTACCGCCGCACGCAGACAGCATGAGCGAAATGCAGAGAGCCGTGCTCCGTCGCGCTGCATTCATGTCTTCACTCCTGGGCAGGTGAGCGCCGATGCGGTTGCGGGTTCGAGCGCGACGCGACCACAATGCTGCACGCGCGTCCAGCACAAGTGAATGATGCGTCAGTCGCTGGCGGCGTCGAGGTTCGCCACGTCATCGGGCGACAACTGCAAGTCGGCGGCATGCACGAGGCTCGCGAGCTGCTCCACGCTCGTCGCGCTGGCGATCGGCGCCGTGACTCCCTCGCGCTGCATGAGCCAGGCGAGTGCAACCTCGGCCGGCTGCGCCGAGTGCGCTCCGCTGACGTCGTCGAGCGCGGCGAGAATGCGGAGACCGCGCTCGTCGAGATATCGCGCGACCCCGCCACCTCGAGGGCTCTTCGAGAGATCCTCGCGCGACCGGTACTTGCCGCTCAGGAATCCGGATGCGAGGCCGTAGTACGTGATGACGCCGAG
>JBBQFW010000196.1:0-7394 GCA_038322445.1 Gemmatimonadales bacterium | reverse complement strand
CGCGCGCAGATGAATACGCTGCCACGGTTGAAGCCGCGGTGCTTTTACGACCTGGTGATCCAGGTGGCGCTCATCCGTCCAGGCCCCATTCAGGGCGACATGGTGCATCCCTTTCTAAGGCGCAGGGCTGGACTCGAGTCGGTGACATACCTGCATCCGTCTTTGGAGCCCATCCTCAAGCGCACGCTCGGTGTGCCGCTCTTCCAGGAGCAGGGCATGCAGGTGGCGATCGCGGCGGCGGGCTTCATGCCCGGTGAGGCGGATGTCCTCCGCAAGGCCATGGGGCACAAGCGCAGCCGCGAACGCATGGCAGCGATCTGCCAGAAGATGCTCACGGGCATGGCGAACAACGGCATCGCCTCGGAGGACGCGGACCGGATCTTCAACCAGATCAATGGATTCGCGGATTACGGATTTCCGGAGAGTCATGCGGCGAGCTTCGCGCTGCTGGTGTATGCGTCGGCGTACCTGAAGCACTACTACGCACCGGAGTTCACGGCAGCGATCCTCAATGCGCAGCCGATGGGCTTTTACGCGCCCGGCACGTTGGTCGAAGATGCGCGGCGGCATGGGGTGGAAGTTCGACCGGTGGATTTGCGGCTTTCCGCATGGAATGCCTCTTTGGAAAATGTCAGACTCGCGGCTGCGGCCTCGGCCGCAGCCGCAGTGCCAGCCGTCAGGCTGGGACTGCGGAGCGTCCGCGGTCTCGGCTCAACAGCCCAGGACAAGCTCGAAGCCGCGCTGCGCGATGGGCAGTTCGCGTCCGTCGAGGATGTGGTGCAGCGATCGGGGCTCGATCGTCGCGCGCTGCGGCATCTCGCTGAAGCCGGCGCGTTCGACAGCATGCTTCCGCACGAGCCCGACCTCAGGAAGCGGCGCGGCGCGCTGTGGGCCGTGCTCGAGGCCTCGCGCGGTGATGCGGGGCCGCTCGCGCCGCGGCGGCGCACGAAGGCCGACGTCGCACCGGTGCCCGCGATGACGGCGGTCGAGCTCACGGAAGCCGACTATCGCATGACCGGTATCTCGCTCGCGGGCCACCCGATGTCACACGTCCGCTCGGTCCTCGCATTGAACGGTGTGCGATCAGCGCACGACCTCGTGCACAACGGACGCGATGGTGAGACGGTCGCCACGGCGGGTCTCGTCATCTGCCGCCAACGACCCGGCACCGCGAAGGGGTTCGTCTTCCTCACGCTCGAGGACGAAACGGGCCTCGTGAATGTCGTCATCACGCCGCCACGCTTCGAGAAGCAGGCACTGCTCATCTCGCGCACGCCGCTCCTGCTCGTGCGCGGGGTGCTGCAGGTGGAGCAGAAGGTGGTGAACATTCGCGCGAAGCAGTTTCGCGCGCTCGAAGCAGCAGTGGGAGCGGAGTTCGCCAAGCGTCACGACTTTCATTGACCCTTGGCGAGGAAGCAACCGGCGGGAGGCCCCTCGGCGCCTCCGGCGACATAGTGGTCGAATCGGTCGCTCGCGCACGGAGCAGAAGCCGCACCTTCATCGGCTTTGCCTCGATCACGATGGTCGTGTCCATGGGTGCGAAGCCATCGCGGCGCACCGTGAGCTTGTGCGAGCCGAGCGCCACTTCGGCGAGGCGTAGCGCTCCACGATCGTCGGTGGCGCCGAACAGGCTCAACTCCGGCAACGCCACCTCGGCGCCCGAGACCGGCCCCGCGGTGGAGTCGCCCACCACCATCGCCGAGAGCGAGGTGACGGGCTCGAGGTTCGAGTCGAGCATGAGGTCGACCCGCGCGAAATGCAGCTCGGGCGGAATGAGGATCCGCGCATCGAGTGCCCGGATGTCGCCGGCCGTCGCATGCACGCGGACCGGCGTCTCCGTCGGAACGAAGCAGATGCGAAATTCTCCCGCGGCATCGGCGACCGTCTCGAACGAGATCGGAACGTACTCATAGGAAATTCCGCCCGCGCCGGCGTACCCATGCTTTTCGTTCCATTCCGCCACCACCGTGACGGGCCCGTGCGACGCCGGAAGCAGGGACGCGTCCACATGGCCGGTCACGATTGCACCACCAGACACCGGCGCGACGAGCCACTCCAGCTTGCAGACTGCCCCCGCCACCTGCGTTGCGGTCGGAATCCGAAGCTCCACGCGCGACGCACTGTCCGTGAAGGTCACCGGGATTGCCGCCGCCATGCCCGCATATGCCCGCCCCGGACCGCGCACCTCGAGTCCGAACGCACCCGGCAACAGCCCCGGGATCCGAAATGTGCCGTCGCGCGCCGTTTCGCCCACGAGCCTCGATCCACTCACGCTCACCCGCGCACCGGCAACGGGTGCGCCGGACGCCGAATCGAGCACACGACCCGAGAGCACCAGCGGGGGATGCCGCCACACCGTGTCGCCACCGCGGACGGCCGCCACGAGCTCACCACCTTCAACCCGCACGCGAGCCACGCGCAGCTCGCGCGCCTGCCGCGGCGTACCGCCGAAGAGGCCAAGCACGGGCATCCGGACATCCCAGCGCGGGATCACCCAGCCACCGTCGCGCAGGCGGGCGAACGTCACCTCGCCACCGGCCTGCGTCATCTGGACCGGCGGCAGGTTGACGTAGCGGAACTCGATGCGACGCAGGTCGGCGGCGCCGCGACCCAGTGCGACGATGCCACTGATCTCCGGCACGCGCGCGCGGTCGCGCGACGGCTCGAACGCGATGCGCATCTCGTCATCGTTCGACGAGGCGAGCGAGAAACAGTGGTCAGCGAGGAAGGTGTCGGAGAGGAGCGCGTCCAGGCCCGGCGCCGCATAGGTGACCGAGTCGTCTGCGCCCGCGCGCACGTACCCGCGCGCGTGCAGCGTATCGGGCGCGAGCGACTGCCACGGCGCACCGACCGAAGCGGTGCGGAATTCAGTGGCCTGCGCCACAACGGTCGACATGTCGCGCCTGAAGAGGCGGGCATATCGCAGTGTGGTGGCGTCGAGACGGCCGGCATTCGCCGTCAGTTCCGCCGCATGCAGCGCCGTGCGCGCCTGCTCCCAGAGCGCGAACACCACGCCGAGCGACTCCGGCGACGTCCGGCGGCAGACGCTGCGCGATTCCACGCGAGTGGTGTCCATGGAGTAGGACAACTCGTTCAACACCACCTGCTCACTGCGCAACGCGGTGGCATCGAGTGTGAACGGTTGTGACATGACGGGTGTGAAGCCGATCCGTAAAGTCCTGAGCCGGTACACACCCGGCCGGCGTGCGACGAGCCGGAAGGCGCCGCGCTCATCGGTCAACGCCCTCGCCGAGATGACGGATGCCGTATCCAGCAGGAGGACGACCACGCCCGGCACGGGCGATTCTCCTCGTCTGACGACAACGCCTTGCACACCCTGCGCGTTCGCGACCTGCGCACACAGAAGCCATGCGCATGCGATCGCCTGAAGTCGATGGAGGCTCATGAGCCGAAGCTACGCGGTTTCTCTTAGGTGGCAACCACGCGCGTCACACCACCGTCATTCAGCGTATCTCCGCTCAAACCACAAGCACCAGCGCCGCGTCGACACTCCCGACGCGGCGCTGGATCGCGCACTACTTCGCCGGCATCAACACCTTGTTGATGACGTGGATCACGCCGTTTGACTGCTTCACGTCCGCGATCGTGACCGTCGCGACGTTGCCCTTTTCGTCCTTCAGCATGATCTTGCCGCCCTTCTTCATTGCCACGAGCTTGCCGCCATTCACGGTCGTGAGCTCGGTGCTGCCATGGCCCTTCTTGATGGCGGCCAGCAGGTCGCGCGCGCTCACGTCACCGGCGACGACGTGGTACGTGAGGATGCCCGTCAGCGTGGCCTTGTTCTCGGGCTTGAGCAGGTTGTCCACCGTGCCAGCCGGCAGCCTGGCGAACGCGGCGTTGGTCGGCGCGAACACCGTGAACGGACCCTTGCCCTTCAACGTCTCGACCAGGCCAGCGGCCTTGACCGCTGCCACGAGCGTCGTGTGGTCCTTCGAGTTGACCGCGTTGTCGATGATGTCCTTCGTCGGATACATCGCGGCGCCGCCGACCATCTTCGTGTGGGCCTGTGCCTGCGAAACGGACGGGAGCGCGGTGGTGGCCGCAAGTGCAAGAACGGTGAGGAACGAACGCATGAAGGAATCTCCAGTAGGGATCAGGGTGGACCGTATCCGGTCTCGTACAGTCGGTGTACGTCGCCAGCGCCCCACTGGATCTGTCCCGCCCTACGGTCCGCGCCGCTCCCAGTAGTCCGCGTCGTTGATGAGCGCCTCCACCTGGATGATCCCCTTTTCCGCGATGTAGTCGGCAATGTGAATGGCCGCCGTCCGGATGACGTCGCCATCCGCGTCCACGAGCGACAATCCCAGCTTGTCACGCGCGGCGTAGTACTTCTCCAGCGTGATCTCGTCGAAGGGCTCACCGCCGAGCATCGGGACCGCCTTGGTGAACAGGCGGAACACCGGCTGCACGAGGTCGTAGCCGAAGCCCGGCCGGAACGTCCCCCACGCGCGACCCGCCGGAAAGTCGGCGCACTCCAGCTCCGAGTGACCGACGATGACGTCGCGCAGCTTGACCGTATGTTTCATGGCGCTCCTCCAGCGTCGGCGCGGGCCGCGACCCGCACCATGACGCGATCGGTCTGGTGATCAGTGCCAAGGACAAAGGATTTCTCGCCCACGTCGACGAACCCCCATCGCTCGTAGAAGGCGATCGCGCGGGGATTGTGCTCCCACACGCCGAGCCACACGGACCGGTGTCCCCGCTCCGCAGCAGTCTCCAGGCAGCGCTGCATGAGGGCGGCACCCACCCCGGTACCGATGACACGCGCCACGGAATAGAGTCGCGTGATCTCGATGGCATTGCGGTCGGCAACGCAGTCGGCCACATCGCCCGCGCGCAGCATGGCATACCCGACGACGTCGCCATCGCGCTCCGCCATGAGGACGACGATGCTCCCATCCGCCAGCTCCCGTTCCTGGATCGCCTCGCCGAAGGCCTCGGCGCAATACTGCGCCATGTCCTCCGGCGTGTTGTCCCTGGCGAACGTGTCGATGAAGGCCGACTGTGCAATCGTCGCGAACAGTGCCGCGTCGGCAGTCGTCGCCTGCCGGATTGCAATGGGCCAGGTGCGGGCGGTGGTGCGCATGCGGCGAAACTAAACCGGTCGTCAGCGCCGCGCGAGGACCCGCAGGCCGAGCGCCGCATTGATCCATCGCACGAGGGGCAGCAGCCTCGCGTACTCGCGCGCCAGGACATCCGGCAGGCGGGCACTAAGAAGATTTTTGTGCGCGAGCTCGCGTCCGAGCGTGAACGACTGGTGCCGCAGGAGGTCGATGGCGGGATGCGTCATCGCATACCCGCGCGGCATGCGCGACAACTTGTTCTCCTCATCCAGCCCGCCGAACTGTCGCGTGATGGTCGGGTTCGCGAGCAGCTTCTTCAGCGGGGCCGGATCCTCGTCGATCGCTTCGCGAATCTTCTGGAGCGCGGGGCGCGGCGGCATCCAGATGCCGCCGCCGATGGACGCGCGTGACGCTTCCATGTGGAAGTAGAAGCCGGCGCCGCCATGCGCCGCCTGCGTCCCCACGCCGCGGCCGGCGTCGACATGATGAAACCAGCAGGCAACGTGGGTCTTGTAGGGCGACTTGTCGTTCGAGAAGCGGACGTCGCGGTGAATGCGGAACAGGGATCGCTTCGGATCCCCCACGATCTCCGGCGCGAGCGTGGCGAGGCGCACGTCGACCTCCTCCGCGAGCGCGGCGAGCGGCGCGCGCAGCTCGGCCTCGTACGTGGCGCGGTTGCGCTCGAACCATTCACGCTCGTTGTGCGTCGCGAGGGAACGGAGAAAGGCAAAGGCGGCGGGCGTGAATCCGGAAAATTCGGTCGACGTCATCAATGGCTCACGGGACAGGCTTCGTCGTGGAAACGGGAGGATCGCCGGGCCCCAACCTGAACCCGAAGCGCTGCTCGACCAGCTGGCGCACCTTGTGGCCACTGGCCATCGCCGAGCTGAAGGTCATCAGCGGGACGGCGTGCCGCACGGACTGCGAGAAACTCTGATGCGTGGACGACAATACGAGAATGCTGAGCGAATCCGCCTGGCCGAGCGTGTCGACGATGAAGCGCACCATCACGGAGCCTTCGGTACCATCGCGCAGCATGTCGGATGGATAGATCGGCGCCGCGCTGCCCACGGTGCGCGTAGCCGCCGCCTCGACGTCGAGGATCGAATAGACCGAATCGGGCGAGACGACCTCCTTCACGGGCGCCTGGTCGCGCACGTCCATGCCGAGTGCGCCGCCGTTGAGGAGTGGACCCGCGAGGCCGGCGGCGCGATGCACCTGCCCATCGTCACGCGTGAGAAGTGGCACACCGCCCCCGCCCTGCAGGACATAGCGCAGCACTTCGCCCGCGCCTTCCGTGGAGCGCACTCGATCCGGAGGCGGCAGGTAGCGGATGAACGACACGCGCTCCCGGATCGCCTGGTCGACTTCCTGAGAGCGCACGCCGGTCGCGTACACGGCTGCCGATATCAGCGCGACATGCGTCGCGACGCTGAGCAAAGCGCTCCCCCCGAAGGGCGATGCCTTGCCGGGAGGGTAGAGGAGCATGCGCATGTCGGGCACCTCCAGCGAGAACCAGGCCGACCGGAAGATAGGACAAGCGGCGGTTTCCAGCATGCCAGGGCGTCGTCCTCACCAGCATCACCAGCATCACCAGCATCACCAGCGAGTGTCCATCCTGAAACTCGTCGTTCCGCGAACGCGGGAATCCATTGGGGCCCTGTGAATGCGCGGGGATGACGAACGCATCTCAAGGCACGGGTTCAGGATGGCCACCAGCCAACCCCGCCAGTGCCTCTCCCGCCACTCGATACACCGTCCATTCGTTCATCGGACGGGCACCCACCGACTCGTAGAACCGGATCGCGTCGACGTTCCAGTCGAGCACCGCCCATTCCACTCGGCCGTATCCGCACTCCACCGCCGTTCGCGCGAGCGAGGCGAGCAACTGCTTCCCGAGTCCGTGGCCACGGACTTCCGGAAAGACGAACAGGTCCTCGAGGTAGATGCCGGGGCGCGCGAGAAACGTGGAATAGCTGCGGAACCAGAGTGCGAAACCCGCCGGCGCATCGCCCGAAAATGCCAGCGTGACCTCCGCGACCCGGTCGGCGCCGAAGAGCGTCTCGCGCAGCAGCGCTTCGCTGGCCATGCATTCGTGCGACAATCGCTCGTACTCCGCGAGGCCCTGGATGCACAGCAGGATGACGGGGACATCGGCCTCCGTCGCGGGGCGAAGCGCGAACTCCGAGCGGGCTGATCCGATATTGGGCATATCGTGGCGGGAAGGGGGGCCAAGTCGTCCCAGATTATGGACGCCCGAACCATGGCTTTGCCGATGCCGGCATGGTCAGTTTAGCTCCTGTCGCCGAC
>JBBQFW010000195.1:0-7398 GCA_038322445.1 Gemmatimonadales bacterium | reverse complement strand
CGATCGTGAAGCCCGGTGCTTCCGTCCGCGCCGCTGCGCCGAAGAGCGCTTCATGAGTGTACGTCGATCCCGCTGCCTGCCACTCGCGACGCAGCTCTTCGAGCACCCACATCCCCGCCCGATTCTTGAGGAAGCGCACCGTCCCGTCGACACCCGCTTCATTCGTGAAGCCGGCCTCGCGTGCCCCACGCGTGAGCACCGGCGTCGCAAGCTCGGCGCCGACGAGTGACCACGTGCCCGAGCTGATGTACGCCCATGTGCGATCGAGCGACGCGGGAACCGCAGCGACAGCCGCACCCGTGTCGTGTGCGCATGTCGTGATGACGAGCGGCGCATTCGCATCCGGCGGAACGGCCGCGGTGAGTGCGCCGAGCGGCGTTCCGCTGTAGACGATCGCTGGGTAACGCGAGATGTCGTCGCCGATCGCCGCGATCAGCTCCTCGACCCACGCGCCGGTGACGGCGTCGACGAGTTGCGTCGTGCTCGCGTTCGTCGCCTCGCTCACCTGCTTCCCCGACAGCATATAAAGGAAGTACTCCGCGATCAGCAGGCGGCTCGCGGTGCGCGCCACGAGCTCCGGCTCGTCGGCAATGTCGGCGATGATCTGCGGCAGCGTGTTGAACGACAGGAACTGGATGCCCGTGCGCGCGTAGAGCGCATCGGCGCCGCCCGCTTTCTCGATCGCAACATCCATCCGCCCCGCCGTGCGCGGATCGCGGTACGAATACGGATTGCGGAGCGCGACGCCATGCTCGTCCAGCGGCACATAGTCGACGGCCCACGAGTCCACCGACACCGAGCGCACCTCGCGTTCGTCGGAGAGCGCGTTCGCGATCCCGATCTGGATCTCCTCCCACATCAGCGCGACGTCCCAGAACAGGTGACCGTCTCGCTCGATCATCGGCGTGGGAAAGCGATGCAGCTCGTCCATCTGCATGACGTCGCCGACCAGCGTGCCGAGTACGACACGCCCACTCGAGGCACCGAGGTCGACGGCGACGTAGCAGTTTTTCACCGGACGCACGACCTCACAGGTGCGTCGGCCGTTCGGTTGACACCGCCGTGGGACGCTCGATCGCCTTCTGCGCCCGATATCCCGACGCGCGGTACGCAGCGACGGGATCCAGCGCGCCACCACTCCGACGACGCGCTTCGGCCACCACCGCACGCACGTCCGTCTCATACGCGTGCTTCAACGCACGCTCGGCCATGACGACGTCGCCGTATTCCTGATGGACAGAGAGCGCCTCGTGGTCGACGAGCAACGCTTTGGCGTACGCCTGCTGGAGTTGATCGACGGTCTGGAGCAGTGCCTCGATCGGATCCTTCAGGTTGTGGCTCTGGTCGATCATGTAGACCGGATTGAATCCCGCGAGTTGTTCGCGCGCCGCGAGCACCAACTCGTGGAAGATCAGGAAGAGCGCGTACGGCCTGATCGAGCCGGCAGTGAGATCGTCGTCGCCATACTTGGAATCATTGAAGTGAAAGCCGCCGAGCTTGCCGACGCCAAGCAGCCGTGCGACCACGAGCTCGATGTTGGTGTTCGGCAGGTGATGTCCAAGATCGACGAAACACTGCGCGCGTTCGCCGAGCGACTGTGCGAGCACGAGCGATGAGCCCCAGTCCTGCACGACGGTGGCGTAGAACGCCGGCTCGTAGGGCTTGTGCTCGGTGAAAAGGCGCCAGTCGTTCGGCAGGCCTGCGTAGACTTCCTCGAGGCAGTCGCGCACGCGGTCGAAGCTGCCGCGCAACGACATCTGTCCCGGGTAGTTCGAACCGTCGGCGAGCCAGACGGTGATGGCTGAACTGCCGAGCGCCTTGCCGATCTCGATGACCTTGAGGTGGTGGTCGACCGCCTGACGTCGCACGGCGGCGCTTGGATTGCTGAATGAGCCGAGCTTGTAGCTGTGCTCCTGGCCGGGCTGGTCCTGGAAGGTGTTCGAGTTGACGGCATCGAAGCCGAGCCCGAGGCGCGCGGCGTCGGCGCGGACGGCGCCGAAGTCCTTCGGCTCATCCCAGGGGATGTGGAGCGAGATGCGTGGCGTCGCCCGCGTGAGTTGCTGCACGAGGCTCGCGTCCTCCATTTTCTCGCGGAGCGTGCGCGGTTCGCCCTTGCCAGGGAAGCGACCGAAGCGTGTGCCGCCGGTGGCGAAAGCCCACGACGGCAAGGCGACCTCGAACTTTTGCACCTCGGCGACAAGCGACTCGGCCGAGCGCGGTCCGCGGTCGAGTCGTGCGGCGAGCTCGGCGAAATCAATTTCGTGAGCGCGGTCGATGTCGGTTCCGGGCATGGGGTGCGAGTCGACGGGTTACTGCACACTTGTTCACGAACGTGCAGTCTGTTCAATATTGCTCTAAAGAGTACCACTTGGGCCGAGTGCGTACAAGACACGCTGCCGACCGGACCTGCAAGCGCGTGCGAGGGTTGCTCTCAGGTGGCTGTACGTGGGCAGTCCCCATGACATACGCTCCTTGCGGCCTAGCCGCGATGACGTCATCGCTCTGCGCGCAAACCATCTGGACGGGGCCGAGCGTGAGCTGAGCGCAGCGAAGGCCCGTTTTCCGGGCTGGACGCGCACGAACCTCCTCCTCGCGCGTGTGCAGATTGCGACCGCCCATCCCGATCGGGCGTTATCAACCCTGCGTCGAGCGTATCGCGAGCCGCTGGATGCGATGGGACGGTATGCGCCACGATCCGACCTCGACTTCGAGATGGCACGGGCGTTTCACGCACTCGGTCAGCCGGACAGTGCCCGGGCGTACGCCGGATTTGTCCGGCTCGCCTGGGCGCACGCCGATCCGGAAACGGCGCGTCGCCTTGCGTTGCTGCCATAGTTCGTCGTCCGATTTCCCGGATCGGCAGATGCGCTATCTGCTGTGACGCCACCGCTTCGCTGTGGTGCGCGACGCCAACCTACCTCGGATTGGCGCACAGCTGTCGCCTGAAGTGGGCGAAGCGACGCGGGTGATGAAGCACACCCGCATCGTTGTCGCCGATATCGTCAAGCAGGACGCGAACGCCGGGGTTACGCGCCGAAGCAGTACAGCAGCCCCGCACCGCCGGTCGATACCAGGTTCGCCTGACCGCACCCGCGTGACGGATGCGCGGCATTCCATGAGGTCGAGCCGCCGCCGGTGCGATCGTGATGCCCGACCATCGCGCTGCCGGTCGCCGAGTTGCTCGTCCAGTTGCTGCACGTGGTGTCGAGCGTGCCCGGGAGCGCGCGTCCTTCGCTGTCCGAGCCCGTGAGGATGTCGTGGATGTTCGGCGTGTCGCCGACGCCGTTCACCGGCATCCCCTTCTCCGTGATCGCGTTCGTCTTGTTGATCTGGTTGCGGTCGCGGATGATATCGCCGTGCAGGTCCGCGACATTCGCCGCCATCATCGCACCCTTCGCGTTGTGCCACGGCCCCGCGCCGATGCGATCGCGCGCGTTGACCGGCTTGCCGTCTGGCGCGGTCCCGCTCAGGTAGGCGCGCCACACGCGCCCCGCGGCGACATTCGCGCCCGACGCCGCCGCCAGCTGTGCACACCACGCATCCGCACCGTCGAAGCCGCCAAGGTTGGCACCGTCGCCCTTGCCCACGCTCGTGATGAAGAACGACATCGGCGCCGACGGGGCGGCCGCGGGCTGCTGCGCGATCGCAGCGGTGAATGGAAGTGCCAGAGCGAACAAGCCTGACACGAGGCACGAGGAAGATCGCATGCGGTCTCTCCAGCAGAGGACGGGGTTGAGTGACGACGGAACGGCACCAAGCTCGCACGGGTTTGTCCGGGACACCATCCCGCGCGCTCGAAGGCGACGTCTTTATCCTGCTCCTCATGTCCATCCCTGACACTCCCCTTGATCTCGGGCTCGATACCTTCGGCGACGTCACCATCAGGGACGGCCACACACTCTCGCAGGCGCAGGTGCTGCGCGACATCGTCGAGGAAGCCGTCCTCGCTGACGAGATCGGCGTCGACTTTATCGGCGTCGGCGAACACCATCGTCCCGACTTTGCCGTCTCGGCGCCCGAGGTAGTGCTCGCTGCCATCGCGACGCGCACGTCGCGCATCCGGCTCGGCTCTGCCGTCACGGTGCTGAGCTCCGACGACCCGGTTCGCGTCTTCCAGCGCTTCTCCACGGTGGACGCGCTCTCGCATGGCCGCGCCGAGATCATCCTTGGCCGCGGGTCGTTCACGGAATCGTTTCCATTGTTTGGCTACTCGCTGCAGGACTACGAGGTGCTCTTCAACGAGAAGCTCGACCTGTTTGCGGCTATCCTTGCATCCGATAGTGCTGGTACGCCGATCGACTGGTCGAGCGCGAGCGGTACGGTACAAGGGCCGGCGCGCGGACTGCGCGTCTATCCGCCCACGGAATCGCATACGCTGCGCACCTGGATCGGCGTCGGCGGCAGCCCGGAGTCGGTGAGGCGCGCAGCGCAGTACGGCCTGCCCATGACGCTGGCCATCATCGGGGGAGATCCCCGGAGGTTTCTCCCGTACGCCGAGCTTTATCGAAACCTCCTGAAACGCCTCGACAAACCCATGCTTCCGCTGGGCGTGCACTCGCCCGGGTACGTCGCCGAGTCGGATGCGCAGGCGCGCGAGGAGTTGTGGCCGAGCTATCGCGGCATGCGCGATCGCATCGGCGCGGAGCGTGGCTGGCCAGCGACGAGCCTCGCGGAGTTCGAGCAGGAGATCGAGCACGGCTCGCTCTATGTCGGTGCGCCGGAGACCGTGGCGCGAAAGATTGCCGCAACGGCCAGCGCGCTCGGCATCACGCGCTTCGACATGAAGTACAGCGCGGGCACGCTGTCGCATGAGCGGATGATGCAGAGCATTCGACTGTATGGGACCGAGGTCATTCCGCGGGTTCGTGAGCTGCTGGTGGCGCCGAGGTGATCGCTGTGCCACGGTGATCGGTGTGTCGTGGGAATGAGCGATGGTCGAGGGGTCGATTTGTCGATGGGTCTATTGGTCGATTGGTCTCTTCGTCAATTGAGATCGACGCGCGTATACGCGAAGGCGTCAGCCAGTACCGAAGGAGCATTTGCAGTTGCCCTTGGCGAGCGCGGCTTATCGGCGAATTGATCTCGGCGCTCGGCAGAAATTGTGCTGGCCGGGCGTAGGAGTTTCTTGTAGCGTAGGGAAGTTTCCCCCCGCTTCACGCACCAATGACAATCGCTCACAGCTGGCGCCGCCTGCTGGCCCCGCGCGATCGCGAGCTCACAGACGCGGGCGCGACCGGCGAGCTGGTGGTCGCGCGCTCCCGGATGGTCCTCAGCGCGCTGCTTTTCGTTCTTCCCATCGGCAACCTCTTCGAGGGCTCACCCGGGCCGGAGACGTGGCTTGGTTTCGGCGGTGTATCCATCGCCGTTGTCGTGAGTATCGTCGTCCTCATGGCGGTGCGGCGCGGCTTCCGTCCCGCGTGGCTCGGCTTCGCGACGTCGTTGTTCGATGTCTCGATGATCACGTTGCTGCTCGTGACGTTTCTCGCGATCGACCCGCACATCGCGGTGAACAGTCGCACCACGTTCGAGGTCTACTTCCTGGCCATCAGTGCCACCTGCCTGCGCTATGACCCGCGCATCTGCGTGGTCGCTGGCGTTGTCGCGACGATTCAGTATGGTGGGCTCGTCACCTTCACAGCGCTGCACTGGTCGTTGAACAGCTCGACCTACGCGCCGTATCCGTACGGCTACTTCTCGTGGGCAAGCGAAGCGAGCCGGCTGGTGCTGCTGGTTGGAGCCACCCTCCTTTGCAAGACGATTGTGGAACGCAGCGAGGAGCTGCGCGTGATGTCCACCCACGACAGCCTCACGGGTCTGTACAACCGCGCGTACTTCACGGAGCGGTTGCGCGAAGAGTTGGTGCGCGCCGAGCGGTATGGGCACACGGTGGTCGTGGCGATCATCGACCTCGACCTGTTCAAGACCGTGAACGATCAGTGGGGACACGATGCCGGCGACATGGTCCTCCGTTCCGTGGCGGACGCCCTGCGTGCCGCCGTACGGCGGACGGACAGCGTGGCGCGCTACGGAGGGGAGGAGTTCGCATTCATGTTTCCGGAAACCAACGTCGACGAGGCGTTACAGATGATGGAGCGGCTTCGCGACAATATCCGCGCGAGCGCCGTGCGTATCCGCGGCGACGATCAGACCGTCGGCACGACCTTCAGCGGCGGTATCGCCAGCACCTCCGGCGATGGCGAGACGCTGGAGTTGCTCATGCGGCAGGCCGATGCGCGCCTCCTGGCCGCGAAAGCGGCCGGGCGCGATCGCATATTCACGTCGGGAGCGCCGCTGGTCGAGCTGGTGGGCCATTGAGCGTCGTGGCCACACGACTTTGCCAGACGACCACCGCCGTCATGATGATCGCCACCACTTTTTGCGCGATCACCTGGGCGGCGAAGCCGGCTGGTGTCACGGTCCAGGCGCCTCCCTGCAGCATCCCAACGTAGGCGAACAGCACCACGGCGAGAAAAATCCACGCACGAACGACGGCGCGTGGGGTTCCTGGCACCGCGGATGCCGCGAGCGAGAAGAGCAGGACGACGAAAGGAATGATGCGGAAGGCCGCGAGCGTGAATGCGACGTGGAGGAACATCGCGCGATCCTCCGGCGCGAGCGCAACGCCGAGGAAGCACAGACAGTCAATCAGTCCGAAGTACTGCGGCGAGGACTGCGAAGCGTCGCGCTCGTGGGTCTCCAGCGTACAGCCTGACGAAGCCGACCAGCGCGCCCCGTTGTCTATCAGGAAGTCCGGCATGACGAGGGAAGGTGGTCGGCGGATCATGGTCTCTACCCTGCGAAAGTCCGTCATTGTGGTGGGACTTGGGGTACCTTGTGGATGCGATCAAGGCGTTCACGCACTACCCCCTAGCGGAAGCAGTCTCAGCATAGTGTTGCTTCCGTGCATCACAAATGCTGCATGTGTGCGCTTCTTGCCGCTGGGTCCTCGGTATCGCGCCGTAAGGGACAATATCTCTAAGCTGTTGTCAACAATAGTTTTAGTAACTAGCCTGACACTGCAGAAGCTCGCTGTTTTTTGGGAATGGATTATGCCAAGCTAATGGCTCGGAAGCCTGCGGCAGTCTTCTGCTGTGAGCGCTCAGCTATCGGGATGTACATACTTACTTTTGGAGAAGCAGATAATGAACGGACGATTGAAGTTGATCGCACTAGGCATGGCAGGCGTGTTGGGAACGTCGACTGTAGCTTCGGCACAGATCAATTTTCAGGGAAATGTGAACGGGTGTTTCTACACGGGTTTGGTGCCCGTCTCGTGCGGTGTCAATCCGACGTCGCTCGGCACTGCAACGAACGGACTTGCGTATACCGGTTCTACGTTCAACGCCACCAGCAACGCCAGCGATGGCGTCTTGACGCTGGGAACGGCACCGTTTTCCG
>JBBQFW010000194.1:0-7407 GCA_038322445.1 Gemmatimonadales bacterium | reverse complement strand
CGTCCCGACCGCGACCACCAGGCGATCGAGCAGCGGATCGTTCACCCTCGCTCCGTGGACCGCCGGGGATCGGACGTGGACCGTCCCAGGCGACCCATCTCATCGGCGACGAACAGCGCTTCATCGACGTTGTCGGCTAGGCGCATCGCCTGGTTCGCAAGCCCGGTGATGTGCTGGTGCATCTGCGGGCTCGCACCGAGCCGCATGAGGTCGAAGCGCATGTTTTGCAGCGCGAGTGCGCACGTCTCCAGCTTTCCGGACAGGCCCTGCTTGCGCTGGTCGGCGTCCACAAGACCGCGACGCTGCCGCTTGAGATAGGCAAGACGGCGAACGCGATCCTCACTGCCGCGCTCCAGTGGATTGGCGGCATTCTCCAGCGTAGTGATCTCGTTCTCGAGCATGGCGCGCGCGGACGTGAGGTCCTGTCGCGACGACTCGTCGAGTGCCATCGCCAGCGACTGTACCTTGTCCGCGAGCGCCATGGCGGAACCGGCAACCTCCTCGCGCTGGTTGCTGGGCAAGGAACCGCCGAGCGACGTGAGGCGGCGGTAGATCTCGTCGCGATCGGCGAACGCCTGATGCACGCGGTCGGCGAGCGCGGAATCCGATATCGCGACAGCGGCATACGCCGAGTTGGCGCCGCCCGGCCCAACGGCCAGCGGCGACATCCGTGCGGCAAGCTTCCGCTGCTCGCGGTTTGCACGCAGGCGGTCCCGTGCCGATGAATCGAAGACAGCGCGCACCCACTCGACGCCGTCCTCGATGACCTCCATGAATTCGCGATCGCGCGGCTGGCGGAAGACGTCCTTCCAGTCGTAGCCCTCGCTCCAGAGCTTCGCGTACTTGAACGCGATATAGATGCTCCACAGCACCGTGAGCGTGAACGGGCTGCTGTTGCCGAAGACCGCGAACAGAACGATGACGCCGTTGACGAACAGGTATGGCGCGATCTTCCGGCGGAAAGCGATGACCGGTGGCGCATCCCAGCGTCGCAGGTCCTCGACGTTCGGCTGATGCTGCGCCGTGACGGCGTTTCGTCCAGCCTGGACGTAGCCGGGTGGCGAGTACGACGGCGCAAACCCGGACGATCCGTACTGCGGTGCGTCGTTCGTGGGGGAGTATTTCCCCCCGCGGGCCGCTTCACGCGGTAGCGGCGGGGCTTCTGGCACTCGTGCTGGCGGTGCTTCGCGGGCATCGAGCGCGGCCACGAGCGCCGATGCCGTGGGAAAGCGGTTCTTTGGCTCCTTCTCCAGCAGCATCATGACCGTGCGTGCCAATTCGGTGGGCACATCGCTGCGCCGCTGCTGCACCGGAATCGGCGCTTCGGAGATGTGCTTGACGAGCATCGCCGGGGTGCTGCCGGCCGTGAAGGGCGGCTCGCCCGTCAGCATCTGGTAGCCCAGCACGCCGAGCGAATACAGGTCGCTGCGGCCGTCGATTTCGCGATCGCCTGCCGCTTGCTCGGGCGACATGTACGCCGGGGTCCCGATGGCCATCCCCGTCGCCGTGAGACGACTGTCTCCGCTCGAGTCCATCGCGCGCGCGATGCCGAAGTCGGTCACCATGGGTCGACCCGTCACGGCGTCGAGCAGGATGTTGTCCGGCTTGATGTCGCGATGCACCACGCCGCGCTCGTGCGCGTACGCGAGCGCGTCTCCGACTTCGCGCAGAATCTTGCGCGTTTCGTCGATCGTGAGGACGCCGCGTTCGTGGAGGCGCTTCGCGAGATTGTCGCCGCTGATGTACGCCATCACGAAGAACACCAGTCCGTTCTGCTCGTGGACGGTGTAGATCGGGACGATGTTCGGATGCGAAAGCTGCGCGGCAGTTTCGGCTTCGCGCAGGAATCGTGACTTGATGTCGCTGCGGAATGCCAGCTCGGGAGGCAGCAACTTGATCGCGACGAGCCGCTTCAATCCGCGATCCTTGGCGCGATATACCACGCCCATGCCTCCCCGTCCGATCTCGCAGTCGAGCTCGTAGGAGGCGGTCAGCGCACGCTCGACATGAGCGCGCAGCTCGTCATCCGCAGCAGTGGCGAGCGGGTCGGGCAAGCGACGACGGGTAGTCAGGATCAGGCTGGAAGGGGACATTGTAGCACAGCGGAACGAAGCTGGAAAGGATAACCGCCACGACGGCAGTGTCACTACGTCACCATGGCCGTGATAAGTGTCAAGGACTGCCGCCCTGTCGCACTGTCCGTGGAATGAAGCATGCCATCTTTCCGCACCTTGGTCCGAGCGACCCGGCAACGCGTTGAAGAGCCGTGCGCCGCGCGAGCCACATACTTTCAAAGGAACGATCATGGGTCAGCGTCAAACGCTTCCTGTTCTCCCGCTTCGGGGCACGGTCATCTTCCCCGGGCTCACGGCACCGATTGCCGCGGGTCGTCCCGGAACCCTCCGCGCCATCGAAGCGGCGCTGAAGGGCGACCGGCTGGTGTTCGCTGTCGCACAGCGAGACAACACCGACGAGCCCACGCCCGACATTCTCTACTCGATGGGCGTCATCGCCCGCATCGGGCAGATCCAGCGCGGTCTCGGCGGCGTGCAGCTGCTCCTCCAGGGTGAGCAGCGCGCCAGCGCCCTGCAGTACGTCACCAATCCGACCGACAACTACCTCAGCGCGATCGTCGCGCCGCTCGAGGAGCAGAAGCCCCTCGACGAGAGCAATGCGGCGTTCGTCGCGCTCTACAAGGAAATTCGCGAGCGCGCCGCCGAGCTGGGCGAGCGTCGCGGGTTGCCGGAGGAGGTCGTGCACCAGGTGCTCGACGCCGTCACCGACGCGGGCCGCTTCGCCGACCTCGTGGCCGGCTACATCGAGCTGCCGGTCGCCGAGCGGCAGGGGCTACTCGAGAACCTGAACGTGGAGGACCGCCTCCGCCGCGTCCTGGTGCACGTCCAGCGACAGATCGGCATGATCGAGATGCAGGACGAGATCAAGTCCCAGGTGCAGGAGGAGCTCGGCGAGCGCCAGCGCGAGATGTACTTGCGCGAGCAGATGAAGGCCATCCAGAAGGAGCTCGGCGACGACGACCAGAGCAAGGAAATCAGCGAGCTCCGGGAGAAAATCGACAAGCTGGAGCTTCCGCCGGTCGCGCGCACGGAAGTCGAGCGAGAGCTCGGGCGTCTCGAGCGGGCGGGTCGCGAGTCAATGGAAGCGCAGGTCATTCGGACGTATCTCGAGTGGATTGCCGAGCTGCCGTGGAATACGCGTTCGGACGACAACCTCGACCTCGCTCGTGCGCAGCAGGTGCTGGACGACGATCACTTCGGCCTTCCCGACGTGAAGGATCGCGTGCTCGAGTTCCTCGCGGTGCGCCAGTTGCGCGCCCGGGAGTTGGCGGATGAGGTGGAGCAAGCAGGTGAGGTGCCGATCGAGAGCTTCCAGGTGGACAAGGACGATGCCACGCCGGTCATCGGCGCCACGGGAGAGCACCGCGCGGTTACCGACAAGAAGGAAGCGAAGGCCCGCGCGATGGCGAAGGGGCCCATCCTGTTGTTCTCCGGCCCACCGGGCGTCGGCAAGACGTCCATTGCGAAGTCGATCGCGCGGTCGCTCGGCCGCGAGTATGTCCGCGTGTCGCTCGGCGGCGTGCGCGACGAGGCGGACATCCGCGGTCATCGGCGCACGTACGTCGGCGCAATGCCAGGCCGCATCATCCAGGGCCTGAAGCAGGCGAAGACCCGCAACCCCGTGTTCCTTCTCGACGAGGTGGACAAGCTCGGCCAGGGCTTTCAGGGCGATCCGGCGAGTGCCCTGCTGGAGGTGCTCGACCCAGCGCAGAACGACAGCTTCACCGATCACTACCTCGGCATCCCGTTCGACCTGAGCGAGGTGCTCTTCATCGCGACGGCCAATTTCGTCCAGAACATTCCGGGGCCGCTGTTCGACCGCATGGAAGCCGTGGAGTTTGCGGGCTATACGGAGCGCGAGAAGGCGGAGATCGCGAAGAAGTACCTCATTCCGCGCCAGCTCGAGGATTCAGGGCTCAAGAGCAAGAACGTCGTGTTCAATGACGATGCGGTAATGAGCATCGTGAGCAAGTACACGCGAGAGAGCGGCGTCCGGAATCTCGAGCGGCAGATCGGCGCGGTGGCGCGGAAGGTGGCACGCAAGATCTCGGCGGGTGAGCAGGACGACTTCATCATCACGGTGGAAGACGTTCGCGATCTGCTCGGACGCCCGCGCGTGCATCCGGAGCATGCGAACGAGGTCAACGAGGTCGGCGTTGCCGCCGGGATGTATTACACGCCCATGGGCGGCGATATCATGTTCGTGGAGGCGGCGATCCGTCGCCTGCATGGCGCACAGCGGATGAGCGATAGCGACGACCAGAAGCTGCAGGTGAGTGGATGGGGCAACGTGTCGTTGATCCTCACCGGCCAGTTGGGCGATGTGATGAAGGAGAGTGCCCGCGCGGCGCTGACCTATGCGGCAACGCACGCGTCTTCGCTCAAGATTCCCGAGGATCGGTTGGGCTCGATCGAGGTGCACGTGCACGTGCCGGCAGGTGCCATCCCAAAGGACGGCCCGAGTGCCGGGGTGGCGATCTCGACGGCGCTGGTGAGTGCGATGTCAGGGCGAGCGGTCCGGCGCGAGGTGGCCATGACTGGTGAAGCGACGCTGCGTGGGCGTGTGCTGCCGATTGGCGGATTGAAGGAGAAGGTGCTCGGCGCACATCGCGCCGGCATCACGACCATCATCCTGCCGAAGGACAACGAGGCGGACATGGAGGACATCCCCGAGGAGGTGCGCAACCAGCTCACCTTCCATCCGGTGAGCACGCTTGACGAGGCGTTTGCGATCGCGCTGGAGCCGGCGCCGGATACCGCCGCCCCAATTGCGGAGCCGACGATCATGGAAGAAGCGGAGGCGGGGGTGGCGTAGTCGACGGGGGCGCTGCAACCTGGGTATTGCGTTCCTGCTGGGGATGTGCTACTGTTGGTTTCAGCGACGCACCCCGTGCTTCGGTTCGGGGACCTAGTTCCGACGGATTTGGGGCCTGCTCACCGCGGGTCCCTTTTTTTTCGCCCGCGTCGCTGCTTATGCGGTACAGTTCCGTATATGTAGGGCGAGCCTCCGCGTGAGGGTGCCGTTCACGTTCAACATGCAGGCGCGCTTTCGGGTGTGCTCGCAAACATCATTGAGGAGTTCAGCTATGCGTACGACCGGCACCGTGAAGTGGTTCAACGACACGAAGGGCTTCGGCTTCATCACCCCCGCGAACGGCGAAAAGGATTGCTTCGTGCATCACTCCGCCATTCAGGGTCACGGCTTCAAGTCCCTCGCTGAGGGTGAGGCTGTGGAGTTTGACGTGGTCCAGGGCGCCAAGGGCCCGGCTGCAGAGAACGTCGTCAAGCTCGGCCGCTAAACGGCGAGTCGGACTGGCTGGTCGTCACTGACGAGCTGAACTAGTCCACCTCGAAAATCTGCAACGCCCCGCATCACGCAAGTGATGCGGGGCGTTGTGCGTACAAACCCGACCGCCCGACATTGCTTCGCCAGTTCGCTACGGCGCCAGAAGCGCGCCGAAGGCTCCGAGCTTCCACGGAATGCTGCGCAGCGGCTCTGGCTCCGTTCCCGGAACGAAGTACTCGAGATAGCGTCGCTCCGCCGGCGTCGTGGCGTCGGCGAGCAGTCCGGTAACGCGGTCGAGCTCCGCGGTGACGAGCCCTACCGGGGGCGTCCACGCCGCTGGGGCGGGACGTCCGGCATAGTAGCGCGCCATCATGGCGCCCCAGATCGGCGCGGCGAGCGTTCCGCCGGCACCGCCGGGCGTAATCGTCTTCGGACGATCGAAGCCGAGCCACACACCCGCCACGAGATCGGGTGTCATGCCCATGAACCAGACGTCGACGTTGTCGTTGGTGGTCCCCGTCTTCCCGGCGACCGGTATTGCCGCAGGAACCAGTTTACGCGCCGGGAAGCCGGTGCCACGCTCGGCGCCGTCGCGCATCATGTCCCGGATGATGAAGGCAACCCTCGGATCCATCACCGACTGCGGCACTGACGGACCTTTCTGGTAGACGACGCGGCCCGCTGGATCCTCAATGCGCGTGACGATGCGCGGCTCCACGATGCTCCCGAGGTTGTCCCAGACGGTGTACGCGGCGACGTACTCGATGGGACGAACAACCGATGCGCCGAGCGCACTGGCGGGAACGGGAGCGATGGGCGTGGTGATGCCGACGCGGCGCGCGATCGCCGCCATGGAATCGAGTCCGACCCGGAGTGCGAGCTGGACCGCGACAGGGTTCCTCGAGTGCGCGAGCGCCTCGCGCAGCGTAATGGGCCCGAGGAACTTGTTGTCGGAGTTATCCGGGCTGTATACGTGGCCATCCGCCATCATGATCGACAACGCGGTATCTGGCACGATGGTCGCCGCGCTCATGCTGTCCTCGAGCGCCTTCGCGTACACGAAGGGCTTGAAGGAGCTCCCGGGCTGTCGCAGGGCGCGGGTTGCGCGGTTGAACGGAGCCATGGCGTAATCCCGCCCGCCAACGAGGGCCTTCACGTCGCCGGTAGACGGCTCCATGGCGACCACCAGGCCTTCGAGCAGGTCGCCGGAGCCTTTTGCCGACGCCCACGTGGCGTGCCGGAAATCCTTTCGGGCTTCGACGGTGGCGGTTCCATCGGCGAGTGCCTGGACCGCAGCACGCTGCAGCGCGGGGTCCTCCGTCGTGAAGATGCGGTAGCCCCCAGCGAACACGTTGATGCCCGCGCGCTCCGCCACCTGGCGTGCTGCGTCGATCAGGTACGGCGATGCTGCCGCGACGCCGGCGTACGGCGCCGTGACAACGGGTTCCTCGCGCGCGCGGTGCGCATCCCCCGGCGACACGAGGCCCTGCTCCGCCATGAGTCCAAGGATGAGGTCGCGCCGCTGCTTCGCCTTGTCGGGAAAACGGCCGGGGTCATAGCCGACGGGCGACTTGGGCAGCGCGGCGAGCGTGGCGGCTTCGGCGAGCGTGAGTCGCGACGCTGGCTTGCCGAAGTAGTGGCGTGCGGCGGACTCCACTCCATACCAGCCGTGCCCGAAGTTGATCTGGTTGATGTAGCCCTCGAGGATCTGCTCCTTCGAGTAGTGCCGCTCCATCTCGCGCGCGGCCTGCTGCTCACGGAACTTGCGCATGGCGCTCATGTCGCGCCGGTCGATGAGGTCCGGATGCATGTTGCCGACGAGCTGCTGCGTAATCGTGCTCGCTCCGCCGCGATGCTCGCCGGTGATCTTCTCGAGCAGCTTCCCCTTGATCGCCCCGGCAACGCCGATGAGGTCGACGCCATCGTGCTGGTAGAAGCGCTGGTCCTCCACGGCGATGAATGCCTGTCCGACGTACTTCGGCAACGTGCGGATGGAAACGCTCGTGCGAAATTCGCGCCCGATCTCGCCGATGTAGGCGCCGTCAC